>CAIPEB010000455.1 GCA_903863885.1 uncultured Planctomycetaceae bacterium
GAAGCCACGCTCGGCGTTTCCCGCACCGAAGCCATGCTCAAGCTCGAGCAAGTCACGGGACTCGACGCAACCGCCGCGACTCGCCTGCTCTGGGAGACCTACCACCCGCACACACACGTATGGATTCCGTTCGCCGCAATTGGCATCGTCGCCGCTGTCGCGTTGTGGATCTTCGGACGCATGGCGCAGAGGTGGAGCGACATGAACGCTTGACAACCTCCATGCAGTCTCCACTTCATCCTCCCGCAACGCGGGCACGTCGAGCGCGACAGCGTCCGAAGAACCGCAGTGCTCCCCTCACCGCCCTCCCCAACGAGGTCGTGCGGTTTAGAAGTGGCTGTACCGTCGTAACCCATGCTTCACTCTCCCTCTGGGAGAGTCGGGCCGATGGCCCGGAGAGGGCTGCCGCGCCGCCAGGCGTAGAATTCACTGCTGGTTCGGAACACCCTCCCCGACCGCTAGGCGGCCGACCCTCCCGCACGCGGGAGGGTGAAGCCAAGTCGTCATGTCCAAATGGTTCCTGAACCGCACGACCTCCAACCTGAGTGTGAATTCTGAAACACGTTCAGAGAACTATTGCGGCTCGCCTCCATAGGATTGGAGCCGCCCAACATCACCACGGGACGCGACTGCGAGCGAAGACACGCTTCATTCCTGGCGAGGCACCCACTTGCTCCAATCGATAGTGGTGGTTGTCTCGTAGTCGCGCGGCAAGAAATTCCCGCTCAGCCATGCGCGGGGATCACGCTGGAACTCTGCAAGCTTCCGCGCCACGGCCTCGTTTCCACCCTGATTTTCAAGGTCTTTCTGAAGCAGCGATTCGATACGCTTCTTTACCAGGGGGAATTGCCGCTCGTCGTTCTGAACCATCCGAGCGCTTTGAGAGGCAAGCGTCAGCAGAAAATGCAGAGATTTCCCGCGAAGCGAACGGGCAGTCTTCTTTACGACTTCCAGTTGCGTGCGAATGTCGTCTGCCTTGTCGCTGCCGGCCGCGATCGCCTGCTCGTAGAGCGAGACGGCTTTGAAACCGAGCGCCGCGGCATCCTCGAATCGCAGTCCCGCGTCCTCGAACAGCCACGGGTGGGCCTTGGGTTCCTCGGTCAGCATGAAGTTCCCGCGTCGGTTCGCCTTCCAGATCGGAGTGTCCCACGAGGCGCTCGCAATCGTGACAGGTTCCCATTCGTGCGATCCGTCCCGGTGCCGGTCCAGCCCCATCGGCCCGATCAGGTACGTCGTGTCCCAGGGATACGCCTCCACCGACTGGGCAACGCACTCCCACGCCCGAATCATGATCGGTGCGGCTTTCGGTCCGTAGGGAGCCGCGATCTCCTGCAGCAGCTTATCCAACGGCGCATCGGGCGCAGCCATCCACGCTTTCAACATCGCGGCGTTGACCGAGAACGTGGTTGGCGCAAACCCGTAATACTCCTTCACTCCGACCACTCCCTCCATTTCTTTCCAGCCGACCATCTGCTCGTAGATCAATCGCGGAAAGAAGTCCTCGATCAGGTACAGCGGTTTGTAGAGCGTGTGGTCGAACTCGCCCAACACCGGAATGCCGCGTTCCTTCGCCATCTGCACAAGTCGCTTCACTCCCAGATCCGATTTGAATGATCGATCGTTGAACGGATAGACCTCATTGCTGGTCGACGGATTCAACGCGAGTCCGAAATTGGCGGGATTGACCTTGTCGAGAATCGCCACGACCTGCCCCTTGGAAAGCTCCCACGGCTTCCACCACAGACGCGAATCGGGCCGGCACTTGCGCATCGTATCGGTGAGCATATTGAGAAAGTCCGGAACGCGATCGTCCAGCGGCACGCCGCTGCAACGCGGACAGGGACCGTATTCGCTGCAGAGCCACGCGTGCTGATCGAACGTGTACACGAGCACGTCATCCACTTCCGGAAACGATGTCATGAAGTCGGCGAGCAACTCGCGGTATTTCTTCTGCACCTCGGGGTCGAGCACGCACGCCGGGCGCACCGGGCTCTCGTTGATAACCCGCGGGATACCGAAATGCGCAAGGGTCTTGAGTCCGTGTTTCTGCGCCTGTTTGATCCGGAAGGCGAACTTGGCTCGCTGCTCCGCGTTCAGGTCTTCAAGATTCAGCACCTCGTTGGCCGGCTTGTTTCCCCAGGCGATACTCAATTGCACCATGTTTACGCCGAGGGCCTTGATCGCTTCAAGCTGTTCGTCGCTCCAACTGATGTCGAGAACGGACGGGTTTCCGACAACGCCCACGAAGTACTGAAACCCGCCGGGTGAAGCGTTGACTCTCGCAGGCTCGGCGGAAAACAAACTTGCAGCGCACAAAAAGACAGCCGTCAGGCTACCCAGTTTCAAAAGTGCCGACCTCGGATTGTTGGTGTGTCTGTATCCTGCAAAAGCATTTCTCGTCATATCTCGAGTCCTTCAAATTGCAGTCGCCGACCGAACACGCATGGATCGTAGCTTAACACATCGGGGATCCCCTCCGCCGCCTCCGTGCTTCGCACGAAAAAGTCCGGAGTCTAGAGTCCGGAGCGGAAGAGGCCACGGACTCACGTGGAAACACACGGATGAAGCCACAGTATGGCTCAGCGATGCAGCCTGCTGTACACTCGGCGGCGGAAAATGCAGTTCCTGACATGCCGAGGTTCCCCATGCGCAAGTGGCTGTTTCTTTACGCCGCCGTCTTCTTTTTCGCACCTCGACACTCCGATGCGGCTGACTGGCCGCAATATCGCGGGCCTCTGCGCGATGGCGTTTGGCGTGAGACGGGAATTGTCGAGACCTTGCCAGCTTCGCTCCGCTACCGATGGAAGGTGCCGATCGAGGGTGGATTCGCGGGTCCGGCAGTCGCCGAGGGCCGAGTGTATGTCACAGATCGCGAGTTGGCCCAAGGACAAGCCGCCGGCGAGAATCGCTGGGATATTCGCGACCCGGTCCGCGGCGGCGAGCGACTGATCTGCATCGACGAGGCCACCGGCAGGATCATCTGGGTGAAGCGATGGCCGTCTCAGTACGCAATCAGTTACCCCGTCGGGCCGCGTGCTACTCCAACAGTCCACCGCGGCAAAGTCTACGTGCTCGGCGCCATGGGAGACCTCTTCTGTCTCGACGCGAAAACCGGCGATGTGTTCTGGTCAAAGAACTATGTCCGGGATTTTGGCACCGAAATGAACCCGTGGGGAATGGCATGCGCGCCGCTCGTGGATGGCGATCGGCTCATCATCGTCCCTGGCGGCAAGAACGAGGCGGGTGTTGTGGCGCTGAATCTTGAAACCGGTGCCGAGATCTGGCGCAGCGTGGAAGCGCCCGATCCTGGCTACAGCGCGCCGGTCATCGTTGAAGCCGGTGGCACTCGACAACTGCTGGTCTGGCTTCCCAACGGCCTTTTTTCGCTCGACCCAGCCACGGGGAAAGTTTTCTGGAGTCAGCCGGCGAAGATCAACATGGGCCACACGATCGTCAGTCCGATCTTCGATTCGCAGCGCAATCTGGTGTTCGTGTCTTCGTTTTTCGACGGGCCGCTGATGATGCGCACCGCCGCCGACTCGCCCACGGCAAATGTGCTTTGGCAGGGAGAAAGTCATAGCGAACTTCCCGACAAAACGGAGGGGCTGCACTGCCTGATGTCCACACCCGTATTCCAGGATGGATTGCTGTTCGGAATCTGCAGCTATGGCAAACTGAGATGCTTGGACGCCGAAACAGGCAAACGTCTCTGGGATACACTCCAGCCGACCGGCGAGGACCGATGGTCGACCGCCTTTCTCACGCGACAACAGGACCGTTACTTCCTGTTCAACGAACACGGGCAACTGATCATTGCGAAGCTGTCACGCGAAGGTTATCGGGAAATCAGCCGCGCTCAGGTGATTGAACCGACGATGCAGGCCGGACGCCGCAAAATCGTCTGGTCCTATCCGGCGTTCGCCAACCGCTGCATGTTCGCGAGGAACGACCAGGAAATCGTCTGTGTCGATCTGAGTGCGGAGCCGCAGTCATCTGACGAAAAAACGGCGACGCCGGGCAAGTAACTCGGCGGCGCCGCATCGATAATTCGGACGAGTCATCGATTTCGGTGACCGACTTCACAGTCAGTTTCGCGAAGCCTACTTGAGTTCCTTGATCTTCATGTTGCGGAACTCGATGCGATAGCCTTCGCCTTCCACGCCGAGGTTGCCCTTGGCCTGACCGCAGTTCTCGAACTTGCAAGTGACGGCGCCGTTGACCCAAAGCGAAAGCGTCTTGCCGCAGGCCGTCATTTCCATCGTGTTCCACTGGCCCACCGGCTTGACGCGTCCGTTCTTGACTTCGTTCTGAAGCGTAAAGAACTTCTTGCCGCCATCGGCGACCGGGCTTTCACCGAACAGGTAACCGCCGCTGGCGTCGCCGAACTGGGCTTGGTGCCAGATCGCGCCGTCCTTCGTGTTGCGGACGTATGCGCCGCTGTTGTAGCCCGATTTCCCCTCGACCGGAACATACCGGAACTCGAAGTGAAAAATCGCATCGCCGAATTCCTTGTCGGACAGCAGCATGTCGTGGCCTCCGTCGCCGTCACAGATGAGCATCTTGGCGTCCGCATCCACGTGCCATTGTTGGCGGCCCAACTCGCCGGTGGGCGGTACGGCCGTTCGGTGCCAGCCCTTGAGATCCGCCGGGGGCAGAATGTCGACCCACCCTTTGGAATCGGCCTCGAGAGCACAGGGGGTATCCTCGCCCAATGCAATTCGACTCGAGAATCCGACGAGCGACGCGAATGCCGCGATCGCGAGGCTCGCGGTCATGCAGGCCGCGCCGCGAGTAAAGTTCGATTTCGTCTTGGATGCGTAAGACTTCCAGAGATTCAACATCCGAAGGGCTCCTGAATGCGTTTCTTGGCCAATAAATCGAGTTCACACCGGCACGGTGCCGGCCCGCCTCTCAACCGGGCATTTAATGTAACCAGCCCAACTCATGACTGCGAGCGGAAAAGACCAGAGAAGAGGCCGCGGATAGGCACGGATGAGAACGGCGGCAAACGCCCCGTGGGGTGGCACGGGTGGCTTGTCCACCCGTGTGACACCGACGACCCTCACATCGAACCGGCATCTGCATTTCGGCTCTCGTCTCTCCTCGCTCAGCTCTCGTGTC
>CAIPEB010000456.1 GCA_903863885.1 uncultured Planctomycetaceae bacterium
ACTGACTCCCTCGCCCGTCGTGGGCAAGGACTGCAAACTGTATCTGAACGCGGGCACTCGCACGACGCCCACGTGGACCGAACTGAAGAGCGCGATTAACGTGAGTGCCAATCTCGGCAACGGTGAGGCCGACGTGTCTGCCCGATACTCGAGCTGGAAGCTCTCCAAGGGCAGCCTCAAAGAATTAGAGATTAGCTTTACTTATAGGCATCGACAGGGCGCGGATACAGTATTTGATACCTTGTTAGCCGCCTATATTAACGGCACTCCCAAAGAGTTCGCTGTGATGGACGCGGCGATTACGGAAAGCGGTGCACAAGGACCGCGTGCATTCTGCGAAGTGATGTCGCTTAACCTGTCGCAAGAGCTGGAAAGCTCGGCCGAATACGAGATCACGCTGAAACCGACCTACTACGAAGAGACGGGCGCCGTCGTGGAACCGCAGTGGCATGAAGTGACTTGATGCATGTTGTGGCAAGTTATAGCCACTTATACATGACTCTGTGTATAAGTGGTTAGACAGTAATGCGTGATGCTGAATGCTCGGCGGGCGAACTAACACGTGTTCAATTGCTTAGGACTAACAGACTATGTTTGACGAAGTGCGATTTGCGGCGTTGAAACAAGGCGCGGACGCGTCCGCAGGCACGCAGTACGTCACCATTCGTACCAGCGACCTGGCGTGGCTGTTGGAACTGGTGGAATCGCTGCGGACCACGCCGGTGCGTATTCCTGACACTGCGGAGCTCAACTGATGGAATCGGCTGTCTGGACGGATCGTGAAGGACGACGCTGGAGCGTGACCATTACGGTGGGCACGCTCAAACGCGTGAAGGAACTCGTCGAGGTCAACCTGCTCGACGTGTTCGACGGCGTGCTGCTCAATCGTTTGGCGGATGACCCGGTATTGCTAGCCAATACGCTCTACGCCGTGTGCAAGTTGCAGGCGGACGAGCGGGGCATCGACGACCTGGCGTTCGGCGAACTGCTGGTGGGCGACACGATCGAAGCAGCGGCGCAGGCCCTGGTGCTGGGGCTGTCCCTTTTTTTCCCGCAGCAGCGGCGCGCGGCTCTGACGAGTCTGTGGGCCAAGATGAACCGGGCCCGCTCGGCCATGCTGGACATGGCGACGGCCAAGCTGGACTCGCCGCAATTGGAGCAGGCGATCCAAGCGGAAATCGAGCGGACGGCGGCGGAGATGGACAGGCGGCTGGCAGCCGTGCTGAATCCGTCTGGCGATGGATCTGGCGGTTAGCGGGCAAGCTGGGCGTGGACCCTCACGGATTGACGCTCCGCGAACTGGTCTGGATGTACGAGGGACAACGTCGGGAGGCCTGGATGCATGCGGGCAACCTGATGGCACTGGTCGCCAACTGCCATCGCAGCCCGAAGCGGATCCGACCGTTTCAGTTGGCGGACTTTTTGCCGAGTGATCTGCGGGCCGAAGTGCGGCGCACCTCCGGCATTCCGCTGTCGACCCAGAATCTCCGACTGCTCAAACCCATGTTCACGAGGGACGCATGAAAGCTCGGATCCGATGGAACCGGATCGCTGTGGCCTTGACTGCAGCCTGTTGGGTGAGCTTCCTCGGTTTCGCTTTCTCGGCCGAGCGAGCGCCGCAGCCGGGTATCACGCTGCCATGCACGGTGACGGAAGTCACGGACGGGGACACCGTGGTTGTGCAACTGCGACTCACCACGTCCGTGCGTTTGAAGGACTGCTGGGCCAAAGAACTGGGCAGCGGCGGGGAACCCGCCAAGAACCGATTGACGAAACTGGCGGAAGGCAAGGACGCAACGCTGACGATCGATCTGAGCGAAGCCAAGCGGTTGGGCGATGTGTTCTCGTTCGGACGCGTGATCGGCACGCTATGGATTGAGGGCGACTGCGTGAACAGGCAGCTCGTCAAGGAAGGCTTCGCGACCAAGGTCAAGCCGTGAGGGCCGGCAAGCCTGTGGAAATGTGACTTCACTCGTTGGCTGAGGCGGCAGGATGCAATTCTCCATCGGCATGCACATGACGGACTACTTCTTCGATCGCCAGACGGTGATCGACCGCATGAGCAAGGCCAACCTCAAGGCGCTCTCGCGGGCCGGAGCCTTCATCCGCCAACGCGCCCGCACCAGCCTGCGGCGTCGCAAGGGTACGTCCGCGCCCGGCAGTCCGCCCAGCGTCCATTCGGCCGACCGCATCGCCACGCTCAAGAACATTCTGTTCGCGCTCGACCGACAACAGAATTCGTTGGTCGTCGGTCCGGTGCTCTTGAACCAGGTCGAAGACAGCTGGATCGACATGGGCCGCACGACCGTGCCGCAGCTGCACGAGTTCGGCGACATCGTGAGAATCCTGGAGTGGTCCTGGGACGGCGGTCGGACCTGGAGCCG
>CAIPEB010000457.1 GCA_903863885.1 uncultured Planctomycetaceae bacterium
CCCTATGTTGGAACACGTTTCCCAAAATCAGAAAAGATCAATTCTTCCACCGTCGCCCCTTCCGGGGCGACGGGGAAAATGGACAGCTACTTTTCAATGGTAATCAAACGGAAGGGACCGTGTCCGCGCCGGCAGAATAACGTTGTCCAAAGAGGTAGCGTGGCCACCTGAGTGAAGGTAACCGAGCGTATTGTCGCGGAGACTCAACGAGAGTCGCCGTTTTTTGCAACCGTTTTCGCAGCAAGGGAGATCTGTAGGATGTCAAAAGAGAAGCCGGAACAAGTTGAAGAGCAACGGATCGAAGACGCAGCGCCGGCCGCAGAAGCTCCGGCCGCCCCCGCGCAGCAGCCCCAAATGGTGCAGGTGCAGGTAGAGGACAAACATGCGATTGCCCTTTACGCCAACTTCTGCCGCGTCACCGGCTCGCCTGAAGAACTGATTATCGACTTCGGGCTGAATCCGCAACCCGTTGGCATTCCGCGCGAACCGATCGAGGTCAAGCAGCGGATCATCGTCAACTATTTCACGGCCAAGAGGCTCCTGGCGGCCCTGCAGATGTCAGTTCAGCGCCATGAAGCCGTGTTTGGAGTTCTGGAAACGGACATTCAGAAGCGCCTTCGCGCACGCTGAACGTCGGCGGAGAATTATCGGACCGATTCTCGTGATTGACACTAAGCCGCGGACGGGAGTTGACCTCTCGGCACGCGGCTTTTTTTCTGCGCGTGCCGGCCCCCCGGCCCAACAGGAGAACGTCCTTCGGTTTCTTACGATTGGCTGGCTGCAAAAGGAACGACAGTGTGCGGCGTCCTGTAACGCAACTGTTGGCAGTGCGGTTTCTTCCCATTCACCGCATGAAGTGCGCGCCGGGTGTCGCGCGGCGCTTCAGAACCGGCAGGTTATTGATTGGGGGTGCGGGTGAGTCACGATTGTAACGATGGTGTCAATAGAAGGCTGCCGGAGCGATGTGCCTGCCAGTGTGAGAGTCGGTAGGCGCACTTGCTGGTTTTGATGTTGCCGTGATTTGTGAGGTAGAGTGGACTGTCCGGTGAAACGAAGCCAGGCTCTGCGGGGACGCAACTTGGCGAGGGATAGTCGGACCTGAGCGGAAGAATAGCTCCGCAGGACTCTGATAGGCCTCGCGCCGAAGGGTCCTTGGCGTTTCCTGGCTCATTCTTTTGCTCTGTCATGCCTCCGAAAATCCCAGGGTCTGGGGCAGCGTCCCAGGGAACTGCGACAAGGCGTATTTGGCGAACGCGATTCGCACCGGACAGGCGATGCGCTGATTCCCGTTTCCTTGGCATCATGTGGCTTCTCCTTCCGGTTGTTCCTTGGACTTGCGCCGCTTCCTGGTTTCACCGTGGCCATTCCCTTCTCGACTCCGCAGGCGATAGCTCTTTCCAGTGATGTTGGTCAATTCGGCATGATGCAGGAATCGATCGAGGATAGCACTGGCGGCCGGTACGTCGCCGATCAGCTTCCCCCAATCCTCCAAGCGGGCGATTGCTGGTCATCATGGTGCTTCTGAGTTCGTGACGCCGCATGACGATCTCGAACAGGAACTCGCCGCTCCGCGGCGGCAGAGATTTCATCCCCGTATCGTCAATGATGACGAGATCTGACAGCAGATACTTGTTCAGCACTTTCTCCGGTCCTCCCAGCGTTTCGTCTTTCAGGAAGTCGCGGTCCTTGTCTAACACCGAGCGGTAGTAGACCTGAAAGCCCGACTTGATGGCCTGATGGCCAATGGCCTGCACCAGGAACGACTTCCCTGCGCCCGGCGGTCCCAGCCAGAGCACGTCGCGTCGTTCGCGAATGAACCGACACGTCGCCAGGTCATAGATCTGCCGGCGGTTGATGGAGGGGTTGAACGCGAAGTCGAACTGATCCAGCGGCTTCAATTCCCGGAACTCGGCGGATTTCGTGCGGCACTGAATCAGACGGTTGCTGCGCGCGGCCAGTTCATCTTGAAGGGCGAGTTCCAGGAACTCGGCATGCGTCAGGTTGTTGCAGCTGGCTTCCTCCCGACGGACGTCCAGAGACTCGGCCAGCCCTGACAGTCGCAGCTGCTTCAGTGCTTGTCGCAGACGCTCGTTAATGTCTGCTCTCTTTGCTTCAGGGGTGCATCGTTCGAAGTAGAAACAGACGGATTGGTTTCGAATTCTTCACAAGTCGTCGGAGAATGACGCTGCGCTGGCTGGACGAGTTCGCCGCAGTCCGCGAGCGTATCGCATCACGCTCCAATAGCTGCCTGAGAACTGATGCTCCGCCACGAGGTCCAGTTGATTCGCGTGGCTTCCGGCCCCTGTTCAAGCTTCTGGCGGATGAGTTCGCGAAACGGCTCGCAGTCGCTGCGGCGATTCAGTTGGGCCGTCGACGCGCGCAATCGAGTAGGGTGGGCCCCGGTAATCCGCCGAGGCCCAGCCCTCTCACAGAACCGTACGTACGGGTCCGTATACGGCTCATGTTTCAAGTAATCTCAATTGACTTGGGGCAAAACTCCGGTTTC
>CAIPEB010000458.1 GCA_903863885.1 uncultured Planctomycetaceae bacterium
AAGTCTATCGGCCGACCAAGGGTTGCGGGGAACGGCAGCGCGGGACAACCCGCTACAGAGCACCTAAAGCCCGTGGCGGAGATGTGCGATACATCGGACTTCAGTTCGACATGCGTTCGCAGCCATCCGCCAGGATTGTTCTGGTGCACGTCAACAGCGATTTCTGGAAGTCGCAACTTCACCAGCGGCTGGCTATGTCAGCTGATGAGCCGGGCGCCATGACGATCTATGATGCCGCCAGCCGTCTTGAGCACCGGGAATACTCCGATCAGATCACGGCCGAGGTGCAGAAAGAACAGTGGATGGACGGTCGTGGCGAGGTGATCGTCTGGGAAAGGGTCAGCCGGCAGAATCATTACTTGGACGCTGGGTATCTCAGCCTGGCTGCCGGGTCGTTTATCGCGGCGGAAATAGAGCGGCAGCAGTCTCAACCGAAAGATGGGTGGTTTGACCGGCAGGCAAAACAGAACGCCAAGCGACGGAGGGCGACAGCGTGAGCGGATGGGAACGTCTACCGCTGGCTGACGGGCCGGCGTGCACTCGGTGCGGCTGCAATGACTGCATGGTTCTGCAGCGTCCTCAAAACGGCGTGACGTGGTATCCAACTGGCCGTGCCAGATGCCGGCACTGCGGCAATGTGTTCGCGTTCAAGACGTCGACGCAGGAACAGCAAATACAGCCAATAACGCAGCCAGTCGATACCGAGCCGACGCAGTTGCCTCCGGTGAGCATTCAGCACGCGGGACCGCTCTCGACTCGCGTGGACGTAATGCAGCCTACCATCGGGATCGCGATCGATCCTTCGTCATGCCCGTCATGCGGCGGCAAGGGGCTCGTCAAGAGCACTCAGGATCGAACGCAGTACAGGCAATGCAAGTCGTGCGGGAAGAGGTTTAAGACTCAGAAGGAAGCGGGTTAGTTTACAGGACCTGTAAACTTCGACTTGAATCCATATCTGATACGCCAATAATCGAAATGAAACGCTGACTGGCGACGGCCAGACGGCCACCCACGAAGCCCGTGCAGGGGCTGCATCACCCTGCGCGGGTTTTTTTGTGACAATCGCCGACATTGAAGCCCTGAACACAGCATACGTCACGGCAGTTGACGCGGCGGACTGGTCGACCGCGCTTTCTGTCCTCTCAAAGCTCGCGATTCGATTGGCGTCAACGCCGAACGTAGCTCGCAGTCTTGGCGGCGGCGGTTCCCAGTCGATCGCTTGGACGGCCCAAAGTATCGCCGAGCAGCAGAGGTTTTGCCGCCAACAGCATGCGGCAGCCGCTCATGCCACGTCCGGGCCGTTCGTGCAGATTCCTGTCGTATACCAACGTCCTGAATCGACGGGAGACTACACGTGAGCAATCAGGCTTACAGCGTGCTGGTAGGCTGCGGATTTGAACAGGCCGCACCAGTTGCCAGTGCTCCGCACCGCATCGCTCCCGACATCAACTGGGGTGCAAGACGCTGGGAAGTCGGCGCCACGGATCGTCTCAACCAGGGACATTGGACGTACGCCCAGGACGAATCTCTCAACGCCTGGCTGTCGGAGCAGCTGCCGACGATTCGCGGACGGGCGACGTACGAGACGAAGAATAACGGCATCCTGAAAGGGATGATCGCCACGCACGCCGAGGACATCGTTGGTCCGGACGGTCCGACGCTCCAGGTGATCAGTGATGACGACCTATACAACGAGTCGCTCGAGGAACTCTGGCGTCAGTGGTTTTACGCTCCGACGCATCTGCCGAACATCAGCGGATCCGCACTACTCAAGCTGTGGATCAAGTCGCTGTGGAAACAGGGCGGGTTCCTGGCACAACTGATTACCGACGACCAGGCGGAAGGTCCGGTCAAGCTCCGGCTGCGGCCAATGCACACTCGCAGGCTTGGCACTCCGGCCCAGTTATCAGGCAATGATCTGGTGTACAACGGGATCGAGTACGACCAGATCGGGCGACCGACTCGCTATTGGATCCAGCAGCAACGCGGCATTGGGACCGGATACGTCAACGTAACTGCGTACGATCCGATCCCGGCCGATTTGATCATCCACGAATACATCCGCGACGAGGAAGACCAGGGGATCGGTGATCCGTGGCTGTCCCCGTCGCTTCAGCCGGCGGCAGACCTGCGTGACTATGACGACTCAGTCCAGGACGCAGCCCGGCAACTGGCCGACAACACGCCTGTGCTGAAGGCCACCGGCCAGGACGTTGTGACCTGGACGAATCCGGAAACGATGACGCGAGAGCGTCGAGTGGTTCCGATGCTGCCACCCGGCTGGGAAGCCCAATGGCCGAATGCAACGCAGCCGGCCGCACAGTATCCAGACTTTCGCGGCGAGCGAATGCGGGAGTTCGGCCGGCCTGTCGGCATGCCTCTAATGCTGATCCGCCTCGACTCTTCGAAGCACAACTACAGCTCGGCCCGATTCGACTCGCAGGTCTATGACCGGGCCGTCGAAGGTCTGCAGTATTGGCTGAGCGGAAGCGAGAACTCGTACGGAACGCTAAATCGACTGCTGGACGAGATCGCCCGTGAGGCACGGTTCTCCATTCCGGAACTACGGAATAAACCGCCCAAGGTCGTGTACGAGTGGACCTGGCCGAAGCGTCCGCACGTGGATCCGTCCAAGGAGGCCACCGGATATCAGATCGGGCTGCAGACAGGCATCACGACGGAAATCGACGTGCTCTCCAGTCTGGGAACCACCCTTGAACGGCACATCCAGAAGAAGCTCCGGGTGGCTCGCGAGTACGAAGCGGCCGGATTGGAACCGCCAGACTACCGATCGCAGGCGCCGGTTCAAGCGATCCCGAGTAATGCCGACGACAACGCGGATCAGAACTCGGACCAAAACGCAGACGAGAAAACAGGAGCGGCGACCCATGAATGAGTATCTGCAACTGCGTGACCACGATCGCCGGGACATCGTTACCCGCTCGCTGTCGCTGCGTGCCGCCACGATCAACGAGGAAGACAGGTCCGTCGACGCCACCATTTCCACCGGCGATCCCGTCGAGGTCTACGACTGGAGGCGTGGCGAAGCGATTGACGAGGTGTTGCTGCCGGGTGCGGCAGATCTTCCCCGGCAACTCCCGATGCTGGCCAATCACTCACGCTATTCGCTCAAGGACGTAATCGGGTCGATTCGCGATCTGCGTGTTGACGGAAATGCCATTGCAGGACGTCTGCAGTTTGCGGCTGGCGACGACGCGGAGCACGCCTGGCAGCTCGTGCGAGGCGGTCACCTGACCGATGTCTCGGTGGGCTACCGGGTGACCGAGGCTACGGAGATAGCGGCCGGCCAAACGGCGACCGTCCAAGGCAAACAGTACACCGCTGGCAAGCGGGCCCTCCGGATTGCCACGCGCTGGGTTCCGAAGGAGGGATCTTTGGTCCCGATCGGTGCCGATCAGTCGGCCAAGATCCGGGAGGACATTTTCACCACTGGATCACAGGAGACAATCACCGTGAATCCGAAACTCCGTGCCTTCCTGGAAACGATCGGACTGCGGAAGGAAGCGACCGAAGCCGACGCCCAGGATTTCTACTCGAAGCTCTCGCCGGAAGACAAAGCGAGGGCCGATGCCGCGATCGCCGGCGAGCAACGCAGCGATTCGCCCGCACCTCCGGCTCCCGCAGCGCCGGCGACCCAAGATCGGTCTGATAGTCAGCCGAACGCCGAGCAGCTCGCACAGCGAGCCATCGAAGCCGAACGGACTCGCGTTCGCTCGATTCGCCAACTGGCCGGCAGCGACGTTCCGCAGGAAATGCTTGCACGGGCGATTGACGAGGGGTGGGACGAGAATCGCGCCAATCGCGAGTTCCTCACCGCCGTTCGCCAGTCCCGGCAGCCCTTGGGCACCCCGTATCACGCGACCGGTGGTCCGGGCCCGGTGAGCGGTCTGTCTGCCCGTAGCGTGGCAGCTGGCCTCCTGTTGGCCACCGGCATCAATGATCCGACGCGTTACGCCATGCACAACGGTCGTCGCGATCCGCTTCCGGCGGATCAACTGACCGCTCAGGACGCAGAGCAGGGACACCGGCTCCGCCGCATGTCGGCCGTCGACCTGGTCCGCCAGTGCGTGTTGATGGACACGGGCCGTCTGTACTGGGACTTGAGTGAGGCCTTCGAGGCGGTGCGAACCGCTCCGTCTGGCGGAACGCTGTCTTACGTTTTCTCGACCAGCGTCTACGCGAAGCTGATTGAGGGATGGGGCGAGGTTCCGGACACCACGACCTGGTGTGACGAGGAAGACGTCGCAAACTTCCTGACCCAGGAAGACATCAGCCTGTCGGCTGATGCTCGCCTGAAGCAGCTCGCCAGGGGTGACACGGCGAAGGACGCCACGATCTCGGACGCCCGCGAGACGTACAAGATCGGGCGATACGCCCGCAAGTGGACCGTTGACGAGCAGGACGTCATTGACGACCGGCTCGGTGCAATCATGCGAATGCCGATGGAAATGGGCAACGCCGCCCGTCGCCTGCGTCCGGACCTGGTGTATTCGCTGCTGCTGGCCAATGCGGCACTGGCGGACACAGGCGCGCTGTTCAACGCGACGGCAGTCACGTCGGCCGGCGGTCACGCGAATCTGACGACGGCGGTCCTTGGGGCCACGGGACTCAAGGCCGCGATCCTGGCGATGGGCAAGTATCGCGAGGCGGATGGCACCGTGCTGAACATCAGGCCTCGGTTCCTGATCGTTCCATCTGCTTTGCAGTGGACGGCGAAGGAACTGCTGACTTCGACGGCTCAGGCCTACACAGCAGCGGCTGCCGCAGCTACGCCTTCGCTTTACTACCCGATCAACGTGCTGTCCGCCGAGGGCCTGACGCTGGTCGTGGATGATCGCATCGGAGCAGCCGGCGTGACGGATCCGACGACCAACACGGCTCGCACCGGCCTGGACACGAACTGGTTCCTGTCGGCCGGCGGATCCCGCACGGTACGCGTCGCGTATCGCCGGGGAACCAACCGGCAGCCGCAACTCCGGTCGTTCACGCTGGATCGCGGTCAGTGGGGTATGGGTTGGGACATCAACATGGACATCGGCGCCAAGGCCCTGGACTACCGAGGCCTGCACAAGTCTGCCGGAACCGGTTGATCCACGGACGAGTCGAGCCGCTGAGGACCGGCCACTCAGCGGCTCGGATCTTCGGGCCGGATGCGATCGAACCAACAAACGCAAACGGAGACTCATATCATGGCGGAAGCCACCCTTACAAAAGATGCTGCCGCGAATGCGGTTGACATCACGGCACCGGCTGCTCTGTCGGCCGGGCAGGTTCTACAGCTGGCCGATGGCCGTGCTGCTTTTGTCGCCGGACTGACCGGTGCGGCGAGCGGCGATCGCGCCGCGTTGATCACGGCTGGAAAGGTCACCATCGCCAAGACGGCGAGCATTGTGATCCTGGACGGCGGCGAGGTCATGTGGGATCACTCGGCCAACTCGGCGACGATCCCGGTCTACACGACCGACAAGGATTTCTACGTCGGTCGTGCCATCGGTGA
>CAIPEB010000459.1 GCA_903863885.1 uncultured Planctomycetaceae bacterium
CTCCAGACTCCAGACTCCAGACTCCAGACTCCAGACTCCAGACTCCAGACTCCAGACTCCAGACTCCAGACTCCAGACTCCAGACTCCAGACTCCAGACTCCAGACTCCAGACTCCAGACTCCAGACTCCTGCGGTTTTCCCCGAGACGATCGATTAAGCTGTAGTCCCGCCAGGGGCATTTGCTGAACGAAATATTTATCCCGTGGAGGAATTCATGACAAAGCACCGTATGACGCGTCGAGAGATGCTGCGCAACACCACGCTGGCCGGCGTCGGCGTGTGGATGGCTGGGGCGCGGAACCTGCGTGCGGAATCGTCCCCGAACGAAAAGTTGAACATCGCGGCGATCGGCATTGGCGGCCGCGGCGGGGACGATGTGAACGGTGTGGGAGCCGAGAACATCGTGGCGCTGTGCGATGTGGACGAAGCACGCGGCGGACCCATGTTCGAGAAGTTCCCGCAGGCCAAGCGATACAAGGACTTTCGCAAACTGCTTGACGAAATGCACTCCAAGATCGACGCGGTCGTGATCGGGACTCCGGACCACACGCACGCGCCTGCCGCCGCCATGGCGATGCGTTTGAGCAAGCACTGTTATTGCGAGAAGCCGCTGACGCATTCGGTCTTCGAGGCCCGCACGCTGGCCAATCTCGCCCGAGAGCACAAGCTGGCCACGCAGATGGGCACGCAGATTCACGCCGGCGACAACTATCGGCGGGTTGTGGAACTTGTTCAGGGCGGCGCGATCGGTGCGGTTCGCCAGGTCGAAGTGCGGTTTCCCGGTGCGATGGGCGGAATGGACCGTCCGACCGACACGCCTCCGGTCCCCAAGGGACTGGATTGGGATCTGTGGCTCGGGCCGGCGCAGGAGCGTCCCTACCACTCCGCTTACGTTCCCTTCAACTGGCGCAACTGGTGGGCGTTCGGCAACGGCACGCTTGGCGATTTCGGCTGCCACTACATGGACCTGCCGTACTGGGCACTGAAGCTCAAGTACCCGACCCGCATTGAATCGGAGGGGCCGCCGCCGCACCCCGAATCGGCTGCTCCGCTGTTGACCGTGAAATACGAGTTCCCGCAGCGCGGCGATCTCCCGCCCGTCACGATGACCTGGCGCAACGGTCCCAATAACGTTCCGGCAATTTTCAAGGAAAAGAACCTGCCGAACTGGGAAGCGGCCGTGCTGTTCGTGGGCGAGAAGGGAATGCTGCTGGCCGACTACGGCCGGCACCAGTTGTTGCCGGAAGCCCAATATGCGGACTTCAAGCGGCCTGATCCGAGCATCCCCGCATCCGTCGGGCATCACCAGGAATGGATCAATGCGTGCAAGACGGGATCGCCCACCACGTGCAGTTTCGACTACTCGGGTCCGCTGACCGAGACCGTGCTGCTGGGCGTCGTCTCGTATCGCACCGGCAGCAAGCTCGAGTGGGATGCCGAAAATCTCAAGGCGACGAACTGCGCTGCGGCCGACCCGTTCATCCACCCTGAGTACCGCAAGGGCTGGACGCTGTAGAGAATTCTCTTTCCGGGTGGCACGGGTGGATTGTCCACTCGTGATGATGCAGTATGCCGGTAGTCGGTAGAGGAGTACTGGTACTTGTTAGTGTTACGCGTTCCGAAATGTTCCGGGTGGCACGGGTGGCTTGTCCACCCGTGTTTCGGACGTAACGACGAACCGTTCATTCTCCATCCTGTTCGGGCGCTATGAGTGATTCGTCCACCGGATCGTTCGCTATGCCGTTTGTCCGTATTTTGTGTGTATCGAAATGTTCGACGGTAGATGCGATCAATCCCACGGGTGGACAAGCCACCCGGACTGTGCGACCACGGATCCATAACCATCACTGCGAGATCAATTAAGGAGAATCCTCAATGAAGTATTGGAGCATTCGTTTCGTTATTCCGCTGGGATTTGCGCTGGCGGGGGTGATGCTGATCGCCGGGAGGTCGCAAGCCGCGGAACCAGCGTCCCTGAAGGTCGATGTGAACCAGAAGGGCGCGCCGGTTTCCAAGTACATCTATGGCCAGTTCATCGAGCACCTCGGCCGCTGCATCTACGGCGGCGTCTGGGCCGAAATGCTCGAGGATCGCAAGTTCTACTACCCGGTTACCGACAAGTACGATCCGTACCGCCCGGATCGCGAGATGCCGAAGGACACGAAATTTCCCGTGATCATCGCTTCACCGTGGCAGGTGATCGGGCCGGCCGGGTCCGTCGAGATGGTGAAGGAATCTCCGTTCGTCGGCGCGCACACGCCGCGTGCCGCTGCGGGAAGCGGCCTTCGCCAGAACGAACTCGGCATCGTGAAGGGCAAGAAGTACGCCGGTTACGCTTGGCTCAAGTCCGTCGGCGCGGGGGCGAAGGCCCTGGTGAGCCTCACCGATTCGGGCGAGGTGAATCTCGGGGATATCGCCGCGGAATACACGAAGTATCCGTTCGAGTTCACGGCCGGCGATTCCACCGACAAGGCCTCCTTGAGCGTGAAGATCGAGGGGCAGCCATGCTTGATCGGCACGGTCTCGCTGATGCCCGCCGACAGTGTCGAGGGCATGCGGGCCGACACGCTGCAACTGCTCAAGGAACTGAATTCGCCGGTCTACCGATGGCCCGGCGGCAACTTCGTCAGCGGCTACGACTGGAAGGACGGCATCGGCGATCGGGACCGACGCCCGCCGCGCAAGAACCCGGCCTGGACCGGCGTCGAACACAACGATTTCGGCATGCACGAGTTCATGGCGTTCTGCCGGCTGGTCGGCACCGAGCCGCTGGTCGTCGTCAACAGCGGCCTGGGCAATGCGGACAATGCGGTTGCGGAACTGCAGTATGCCAATGGGGCCGCGGACACGCCGCAGGGCAAGCTCCGCGCCGCAAATGGCCACGCAGAACCGTTTGCGGTCAAGTGGTGGGCTATCGGCAACGAGATGTACGGCAACTGGCAGCTTGGGCACATGCCGCTGGCCGACTACGTCAAGAAGCACAACGCCTATGCCAAAGCGCTGCGGGAAGTGGATCCGTCGATCAAGCTCGTCGGCGTCGGCGATACCGGGCCGTGGAGCGAGGGCATGATGCAGAATTGCGCCGACTACATGGATCTGGTCAGCGAGCATTTTTACTGCCGCGACAAGGCGGACCTTGCCGCGCACGTCAAGCAGATCCCGGATAACGTGCGCCGCAAAGCGGAGGCGCACCGCGACTATCGCCGCCGCTTCGAAGCGCTGAAGGGCAAGGACATCGATATTTCGCTGGACGAATGGAACTACTGGTACGGCCCGCACGTGTTCGGCGAGCTGGGAACGCGGTATTTCCTGAAGGATGGACTCGGCATCGCGGCCGGTGTGCATGAATACGTTCGGCAAAGCGACATCATGTTCATGGCCAACTATGCCCAGACCGTCAATGTCATCGGCTGCATCAAGACCACGAAGACGGACGCTGCTTTCGAGACGACGGGGCTCGTGCTGAAGCTCTACCGCGAGCGGCTCGGCACGTTGCCGGTCGCCGCCAAGACGCAGTCGCCGCTCGACGCCATCGCTGCGCTCAGCGAGGACGGCAAGACGCTGACGATCGCCGTAGTCAACGCGAGCATGGACGCGCGCGAACTGCCGCTGAGCGTCGAGGGTGCACAACTGGCCGGAAGTGGCCAGAAGTGGCAGATCGCGGGCAACGATCCCCAGGCCTTTAACGATCCGGGGCAGCCGCCGCGCGTCCAGATCGAGCAGTGCGAGTTGAAAGAAGTGGGGCCGAACCTCGCACTGGCCCCCTGCAGCGTGACGTTGTTCGCGCTGCCCTTGAAATGACCGGATCACAGAAGTGACCGGATCGGAGAGGATGCGACGATCCGCCGCATCCTCCGGGGTCGTTGTGGCTTTCGCGAGGAATCTCCCGCAAGGGAGATTCCTCTTCTTCTCCGGAAAATTCGTATCAACTCAGCTTCACAACCAGAGGGAGTGACCATGTCGAGAATATCCACGATTGGCTTTTGTGCCGCGTCTGCGATCGTATTCTTTGCCGGGCTGGCGAATGCCGCCGACCCGTGGGTCGTCTTTGAAGGCAAAGAGGGGCCCGGCGTGGGCAAGCACATCGTCTTTGTCACCGGCGATGAAGAGTATCGTTCCGAAGAAGGCATGACGATGCTGGCCAAGATCCTGGCCGTGCGGCACGGGTTCAAATGCACGGTACTGTACGGTATTGAGCCGAAGGATGGCACGATTACTCCGACGGTATTGAACAACATCCCCGGGCTCGAGCGGCTGAAGGATGCGGACATGATGGTGATGTTCACCCGCTTCCGCGAACTGCCCGACGACCAGATGAAGCACATCATCGACTTCACCAATTCAGGGAAGCCGATCCTCGGGCTGCGGACTGCTACGCATGCCTTCAACTACAAGAATGCGGCCAGCCCGTATGCGAAGTACAGCTTCAACAGCCAGAACCCGGCCGGCGGTTGGGGGCAATGGGTGCTCGGCGACACATGGGTGAATCACCACGGTCATCACGGGTTTGAAAGCACTCGCGGCGTCATCAACCCGAAGTTCGCCGACAACCCGATCCTGAAGGGCGTGGAGGACATCTGGGGACCGACCGATGTCTATACGATCACGCACCTGCCCGCCGACGCGCAGGTTCTGGTCCTGGGCCAGGTACTGCAGGGAATGCAACCGACCGACAAGCCGGTGGAAGGGGAGAAGAACAATCCGATGATGCCGCTGGTGTGGACCCGCGATTTCAAGGGCGATTCCGGCAAGACCTCCAGGGTGATCTGCACCACGATGGGCGCCTCTGTGGACCTAAAGAGCGAAGGCCTGCGCCGTCTGCTCGTGAACGCCTGCTACTGGGGACTGGGCCTGGAAAAGAGCATCCCGGCCAAGAGCAACGTGGATTACGTCGGACCGTACGAACCGACTTATTTCGGGTTCGGCAAACACAAGCCCGGCGTGAAACCGGCCGATCTGCGCATCAACTAGTTCGATTTCGATAATGAACCGCAAAGGGCAAGAAAACCACAGAGGACACAGAGGAGGATGGAGCGAGATCCGTTGACGGAAAAGGTCATTGGGTGCGCCATCGAAGTCCATCGTATCCTTGGACCGAGATTGCTCGAGTCAGCCTACGAACAATGCTTGGCGAGAGAACTGGCGCTTCAGGGGATCGGGTTTGGACTGCAGGTTCCAGTGCCTGTCATATACAAAGGCACGCGTCTGGACTGCGGCTACCGGATCGACGTGCTTGTGGAAAAGCAGTTAATCCTGGAATTGAAATCCGTCGAATCGATTTCGGGGATTCATAAAGCGCAGATCCTCAGCTACATGAAGCTGGCGGAGATTCACACCGGGCTGCTTATGAATTTCAACGTCGAGCTCATGAAAAACGGAATTTCGCGGTTCAAGCTCTGATGGGAACCTCTGTGCTCTCTGTGTCCTCTGTGGTTCATTTGTTCCGAGGTTTATCCGTTTTTCCGTTGAAAACCGTCTTATCAGAACCCTTCATGCTCGGTGCGGGCGATGATTTCGTCCTGCAGCGCGCGGGAGAGATCGCAGAAGTAATCGCTGTAGCCAGCGACGCGTACGATCAGATCGCGGTGGGATGCCGGATCGGCCTGGGCTTTGCGGAGCGTCTCGGCCCGCACGACGTTGAACTGAACGTGATGGCCGTCGAGTCGGAAGTAGCTTCGCACGAGTTGCGAGAGCCGGTCAACGCCCGTTTCGTCGGCCAGCAGCGCCGGGGTGAACTTCATGTTCAGCAGCGTGCCGCCCGTCTTGATGTGGTCCATCTTCGAGGCCGATTTGATGACCGCGGTGGGGCCTCGCCGGTCGGCGCCCTGCACGGGTGAAATGCCCTCGGACAGAGGCAGACCGGACTTGCGGCCGTCGGGCGTTGCGCCGGTCACCGATCCGAAATAGACGTGGCACGTCGTCGGCAGCATCTCGATCTGGTACCGGCCGCCCTTCGTGTTGGGCCGTCCGTCCACCGCCGCGAAGATCATGTCGAATGCGCGTCGCATCAGCGTGTCCGCGGCCGGGTCGTCGTTTCCGTACTTCGGCGACTTGTTCACCAGACGCTGCCGCAGAGGTTCTTCGCCCGCGAAATCCGCATCGAGCACTCGCACGAAATCATCAAGCTTCAGCGTGCGCTGCTCAAAGACCTGCTCCTTCAGCGCCGCCAGGCTGTCGGTCAGGCTGCCGATGCCGACGAACTGAATGAACGTATTGTTGTAACGGGCCCCGCCCGCGTTGTAGTCCTTGCCTCGCGCGATGCAGTCGTCCGTGATCACGGAAAGGAACGGTGCGGGCATGAGCGATGCGTACATCTGCTCGATGATCTGATTGCCGCGGATCTTGATTTCGAGGAAATGATCCATCTGGCGTCGGAATGCATCGAACAGTTCGTCGAAGGATGCAAAACCCGAGGCTTCGCCCGTTTGCGGCCCGAGTTGCCGGCCGGTTCGCGGATCGAAGCCGTTGTGCAGGGTGAGTTCCAGCACCTTCACCAAATTGAAGTAGCCCGTGAGGATATAGGCTTCTTTGCCGAAGGCGCCCGTTTCCACGCAGCC
>CAIPEB010000460.1 GCA_903863885.1 uncultured Planctomycetaceae bacterium
CCATTTTCATCAGCGGATACTGGGAACGCTTCATCCAATATCGCATTGAACACGAGACCGCTCGTTTATACCCATATCGCGAAATGCTCAACCAGCGCGAATGGGCCTTGGCGATATAGCGGACGACCGGTTGCGCCCATCTTGAACTCGGGGTCGCTCTGCCATCCGGACTGCAGGTGTGCATTGAAGAAATCTACGATATTCTCATAAAGAGTCTGACAATAGTTCCGGATGTCGTCGTCCGAGGCAATCGCCTGCTTCTGTCCGGTCAAGCTGGCGCGATAATAGGCGAGACCGCTGTCGCTGAGCGTGTAGGTTCCGTTCTGCACGCTGCCGTTCTCGCGTAGTTGCCAGTAGATCTGGTAGTCGCGATGTACGAGGTTCTGGAAGGCTGTAACCGAAGTCTGGGCGGCGGTGGAGTCCTTCAGGCCCAGTCGCTGATGGATCAGTTCCTCCTCGCTGCTCGAAAGGCCCGGTACGATCCACGATACGGCGTCATACAGGCTGCCCTGCGGCACGGCGATGTTTAATTCGCCCCTGGTGGAGATGATCTGGCCGACACGGAGGTCGCCCTGGACCTGTTTGAAAGTTATGTCCATCACCGCATTGGCGTTCAGCACGCCCTGGCATTGCAGCAGGGTTGGTCTGTTGGACGTGCCGATGCCTCCGGTCTCGCTGACGAGCGTGATATTGCTCCCAGAAATGTTCTGCGCATAAGAGGTCGAGAAGTCGATGCCGCCGTAGGCCCGAACGTCCACGTTTCCGGGCGTGCCGGATGTTCCGCTTGCCAGCCGTCCGATGTTGAGCGGAGAGGTCGAATACAGGTAGATGCCTTCGCTGCCCGCGTCGGCACTCAGGAAGCCGTTGTTGCGTTGACTGATGACCATGGGCGCGGAGGGAACGCCGATGCCGTGACCGGCGTGAAGGGTGAGGTCGCCTGTCCAGAGCGATGCACCGCTCGCATTCGTCAGGCTGCCGTTGGTCGCCTCGATTCGAGACTCCTGTAAGCCCGACGCTCGAACATCGCCGGCAATCAGGATGTCGCCGCGGGAAGTGATCGACAGCGCCCCTTGATCGTGAACTCCCGAAAAATCCAGAGTGATCGGGTTATCTGCCTTGACCGAATTCGTCAGAGTCAGCGAGGCGTTGAGCGGGTAGTAATAATGCCAGTCGGATGAGCCGCCGTTATTGGCGAAACCATAGTGGCCATCGTGGTAGGTGATCGTCCATTCGAATTGTTGGTCGATCGACCCGGTAACCGTTTCCTGAAACAACGGAAGCCCCGGTTCGACCACGGTCTTTCCGACCGGAGTGGTGGTCAGCGAACCGGTGACTGGATCCACATACTGCCACGGGTCGTTGGGGCTTCCCGACGGATAATCCCATGCCCAGTTCGAGAGTTGCCACGTATTCTTGTCCTGGATTGTTCGATAAAGTTTAGCCTGTTCGACCCACTGCCAGCGGATGTCCGATAACGGCGAGTAACTGGTGGATGTATCGTAGATCGTGCGAGTCGGCGTTCCGGTTCCGAGTGTGACATCGCCTGCCTGACCGACGTAGACTTCGACAGGCGATCCAGGGGACGACACATACAGCGTGCGATTGGAGTCCGCGGGCAAGTTGGTGTCCGTGATATCGATCCGGCTGGCCGCGGCCTCTTCATCCGCAGTGATATCCCGTACCACCAGCGTGATATCCGTCTGGTTGTCCACCGTGACCTGACCATAGCCGCCGACCACCTGGATATTGCCGTCGGAGTGCGTGCTGATGATTGCGCCGTTCAGGGTCACCCTGGCCGCGACTGATACGGTCACATTGTCGAGGATGATCTGGTTGCTTTCCGCGTTGTACGACGCCGTGATCAGGTTGTCCGTGTCGGTGATGCGCGTGGTTGCATCCAGAGGGATGGCGTAGATTGCCGGGTTCTTTCCCTGAAGATAGCCTTGCCGGTAAGCCGCCAGCGTGTCGCCCAGGGCCTTCGGGAAACTCACGGACCAGTTCTTGAGTTTTCCCGCCTCGATCTTGCCGTTCAGATCGATCGTCTTGGCATGAATTGAAACCTCGCCTGCGAAAATCGCGGGAGTTTCGTCAGCCGCCGGGTGGGAGGTGGCGGTTGCCTTGAGGTAGTGGTACGGAATCAACGGAAAGTAGGCGTTATTGGAGCTGTTGTCCGGATCGTGCCCCATGGCGTAAACGTCGTTCGTCGAACCGGCCCAAACGCTCCATTGGCTGTTGATAGCCTTCGTGTCGTCGCCCGCTCCATTCACATACGGGAGGCTGCTTCCAAAGAAGACCGTGCTCTGATTGGCGGGGTACTGATTGCCGGGAGTCCCGTACAGGAAGTACCGGGCGAAGTCCTGATCCGTATACGCCGTCGAGCAGGGATTGTACACGGCATTGGCCACGTAGGAGACGGCGTAGTCGGCATTCGGCACACCCGTCGCGGGATCCCCGCCCGGCCAGATCATTGTTTTGTTCCAGTCGGAATAGGGATTGCCGTCCACATAGTACGTGCCGTCCGGGATATCAATGGCCGCAGCGCCTTCCGGAACGCTGATAGTGACTTTGTTGGCGAAGATGGTGGCCGTCTGGCCGAGCGAACCGGTCGAGTTCGTGACCGCCACGCTGCCGCCCAGGTTCTGAATGTCTCCCATCAGGAACAGGGCCGGTCCGTAGCTGACATTGCCGACGGAGCCGGCGTAGTTCTGGTTGATGACAATCGCGGGTTCCTGCCCCAGTCCGGACTGGTTGATTTTCATTCCGACCGGGGCCCGCGTGGCCAACCCGGTGAAGCTCACAGTTCCGCCCGGAAGATTGGGAATCGTAATGGGGCCGAGAATCAAATAGTCGGCACTGTAGTTGTTGATCGAGATCGTCGGCCCGCCGTACGCATTGATGGATCCCGAGCCCATGAGCGAATCGGCATTCAGCGTGACCGTGCCGCCGGAGGCAAACAGCGAACCAATGCTGTACGCGCCCACGTTCTGGCTGGAAACCCCGGAGTTCAGCACCGCGGCCGTGTCGCCGGTGAAATGCTGACCGATGTAGTCTGGTGCTTTAAAAGATGGAATGAAGTTCGAACCAAAAGTTATGTAAGGTGAGCCGTCGGGGTTGACGTTCAGGGTTTTGCTGTAGGCCGGGGCAACCGTATGGTCATTCGGAATCGTGATCGTCAATTCGTGATAGATGCCGGCGTTCAAAGTTCCATTCAAGATGGTGCTCGAACTTGTGGATGCCTTGGTGGAGCTATTACTCGATGTCGCCGGGATAAAGCCCAATTCATAGCCCCGGCCGGTGCCGTCGGCCGTGGCAACGGGGGTTCCGGTGTACGCTCCGGCCGTGATGTTCTGGCCGGAAGACACCTGAGTGCCGGTGCCGATGCTCAGTGTCGCGCTGCTGGTCATGGTCGTATCCGCGTCGGCCTGCGGTATGGCAACCAAGCCGCGTACGTATCCCTGGGCGCTGGTGGAACCGGACAGCATGGATGGACTGACGGTGACCGGATCGGCTCCGGGCGTGAGGTTGATATTTCCGAAGGCGGTCAGGCTCGCGTTGTTTCCAACGGTAACATTCTGGGTGCTTGTCACGGTCGCCGAGGCGTATGCTTCGCCCACACCGGCCAGACCGTACGTATTGATCGCTGAATTATTCTGCACGCTGACGATGGCTGAAGTGCCGATGCCGATGTTCCCTAGGCTGGAGAAGCTGCTGTTGTCGCCGACCGTGACCGCGTTGTCGAACTTAGCCGTCAGTTTGGAATTCACCTTGGCCCCTTCAATGCCGCCGCCCGTTGTGAGAGTTACCTGATCTTCGGCAGAAGCGCCGGTGGCTGCCCCGATCACGATCCCGCCGGGGTTGGCACTGAAATCGGTGCCGGACGAGATGACAACGTTCTTGCCAACCGACACACTGGCATTTCCTTTCAGGTTTGCGCCGCTGACCGCAGCGCTGCCGTTGACCACGCCTCCGGCGCCAGCGGATGCGTTGTCGCCCGTGGCCGTTTCGTGGAATTGTTCGAATGCCGTCACGCTCACAGCACCGTATGCGCTCAGGCTCGTGCCGTCCGCCAGAGTCGTGGTCGCCGCGGTGTTGCCGACATGATCGGCGACAGCGCCGCTGCCTCCGACGACTGCGGCATTGATCGAGTCGGCCTTGGGCGCATAGCTGCTGTTATTGTTCGTGCCGATGACGAAACTGGCCGCGTGAAAAGTGCCGCCGTACAGGCCTGCACTGACGGTTGTGGAGTCCGCCGTATCGGCAAGCGCCGCATCTCCTGCAACCATGCCGCCGCTGCCCGCGGTGGAATCAGCATCGGTCGAGTTGGTTGCCGCACCGGTTACGATCACCGCGCCGGGTATCGATACGTTTATGCCCCGCACATAGGAATTGACCTGCGGTTTCTGGGTCGTATTGGCGGCGTAGACGCCCACGCCCAAAGAGACCGGCCATCCCAGCGATCCCACGCCGCCATCGGCCGCGGCGGACGCCGTGTTGGCGGCGGACGCGGTGATTTGCGCGGATCCGTGTCCGCTGAATGTCGGCAATGTCGCCGGCACGCTCGTGGTTGCGGGGGTACCGAAATAGGCCAGCACGGAATCCTGGACCGTGGTCGTCGCGGTGGTGCCGTCCCCGGTGAGCCAGCCAACGGTGAGAGTCCATCCTCGCGAGGAGACAGCGTGTCCCGCGGTGGAAGAGACGGCGAGGTCGCCGATCGTCAGATTCGCGCTGCCATCCACGTAGGCGGTGGTTGATCCGCCGCACGATGCGTTGGCAAAGAAGACGCCGATCGAGCCGATGCCGCCCGCTCCTCCGTCGATTTCCGCGCTCACCGTTCCGTGGCTTGAGGCCGTTACGCTCAGTGCCCCATAACTCGATCCGGAGTCGTTCGTCTGAATCGTCGAGCCGGGGTCCACATAAGCGCTGACTGCGGAATTGTCCGTCGACGTGGCATTGCCTCCCGCGCCGGCCACGCCGATGCCGACCGTGGCGGCGGTGGCTACTGCCATGCTCGCGATCGAATTGTCCGACGATGCTCTGATCGTAACCGCCGGTCCCTGCGTTGTGACCTTGGCGCCGCGGATGCAGGCGGTCACCGTGTCGGTGACGGTGTTGGTTGCCAGCGATACACCGATCGAAGCACCCACGAAGCCGACCGCCAAGCTGCCCGTCCCCACCGTGGCGTTGAGGTTGATGCTGTCTGCAGCGGTCAGCGTGACGCGGTCCGCAGCCAGAGCGCCGCAGGTTTGAGCCTGAGCGCCGCCCTGGATCGCGGCGGTAATCGCGTTGTTTGACGTATTCGTCGCGTTGGCCCCCGAGCCGGGGAATGCCCCGCCATTGGGAGAAATCGTGAGGGTTGCGGCTACTGCGACGGCCGTGGCGGTGGCGGTTGCCAGTTCTGTGGCTGTGAGTTCCATGCCCCCGGACGACGTTACAACAGTTGTATCGCCGGTTGATGTCGTGTGGCCGATGATCGCGCTGACCGTGTTGTTGAGATTGTTCTGAGCGACAACGGCGCCGACGGCGAGTCCAACTCCGTCGGGAGCAATGGCGACCGATAGGCTCCCCGCTCCTGCACTTGCCGTTGCTGTCGATCGGTCCTCGGCATCAAGTTCAACGGCGCCGGGCGCGTCCTTCCCTGCCGTTACGACACTGCCGTTCTGCAGACAAGCCTGGATGGTGCTTTTCAGATTGTTGTAGGCTCCGGCGCCGGAGCCGGCGGCTGAGAATCCGCCCGCATTTGAGAGAGACACGTCAAGGGCCACACCGAACCCGGTGGCTTTGGCCTGGGACGTGGAGACGCTGGACAAAATCACCTGTCCGGCGTGAGCGCTCACCGTGGATCCGTCGGCGGATGCCGTGACCGTGTTGGTGATGGTGTTCTTCGCATAACCCATGCCCATCGCCACGCCCACCGCGGCGGAACCGGTGCCACGGGCAAAAGTGACCGTGGCCCCGCCGCCGTCCGCCAGGATAGCCGCATTGTCCTGCGCGGAGAGCATTACGTTTTCCGTTTGCGAGGTGACGGCGATGGGATTCTTCTGGCTGTCGTTGCCCTGGCAATTCGTGATGGACGCGGTCACCGTGTTCTGAATGGTATTGCCCGATCCGGCGCCCGCACCGGCAAATGCCAGAGCGTTGCTTGCACTGGTGGTGATCGCACCGCCGCCGGCTACCGTGACCGCCAGGATGTTGTAGGTCTTGCCGGCGGGAGGCTGAGTCGCCGCCGAAAGTTCGACGAGCTTCTGCGCCTTCACGGTGGAATTATTGATATTTGCCGTCACCGCGGAGGTGATCGAATTGACCGCTGCCGACGCGCCCATTGCCGTGGCCAGACCGATTTTCCCGGACCCCAGTCCAATGGCAATGGCAGCCGCTCCCGCACCGGCCACGATCTCGGAACTGTCTTTGGCTGTCAGGAGAACGTTGCCATTGCTCGTGACTCTGCTGCGGATCGTGGCGTTGCCAGAGAGGCGATCGACAATCGCCGCGCTGGTTGTGTTGGTGATCGTGTTCCCGGAACCGGAACCGGCACCGCCCACATCAATCCCCATGGTTCCGCCCTTGTTCAGGGAGCCCGCCACTCCCGCCGTGTGGGCTTCAATACTGACGTTGTTGGTCGCTTCAAGCTCGACGTCGCTTACGGCCTGCACCGTCGAGCCCTGCACATCAGCATGGACTTCGCTGGTGATTGTGTTGGTCGCCGCAGCTGCTCCGACGGTTACTGCCACGCCCGTCGCGCCGCCAACTCCGCCCGCCAGGGCCAGGCCACCGGCAATCGCTTCAATGTCGGCCGTGTCGTCCGCGGTCAGGTGAATCGGGCCACTGCCCATCGCGGTAACCTGGCTCCCGCCGGCAATCAACGCATCGACGTGATAAACGAGCGAGTTGCCTGAGCCGGCTCCCGCGCCTGCGATTCCCATTTCCAGAGTCTGACCTCGGCTGAAGTCGCCGCCGCCAGCCACGGTGTATGCGTTGATGGTCGGATGGGCTGATGCGCTTTGGCGCACGCCGCCGGCGAAAACCGTCGAATTCTCGATGTTCGCCTGCACTAGATTGGGGTTGCTGGACGTGCCCAGAGTGTTGGTGGCGGCCGAGACGCCGACCGCCGTCGAAGCGGTGCCGATGCTCACGGACAACGACCCCCCGACTGCCGTGACGGTGGAATTGTCGACAGCCGATAACTTCAGATCGCCGGAGCTGCTTGTGTTAATCGAACTGTTCGCCTGGACCGACGCCTGCGTTGCGCCGTTGATCGTATTGCCGGAGCCGGATCCCACCAGCCCGACCGCCACCGACAGCGTTCCGCCCTTCGCCGTGGAGCCGGAGACTCCGATGGTGTAGGCTTCGATGGAGGCGGAATGGAGAGCGGACAGTTTCACATCGCCGTCCGAGTTTACCGTCGAAGACTGCACGAGCGCCTGCGTGGTGTTGGTGATCGTGTTAATCGCAAGGGCTGCGCCGACGGTCACGGCCACAGCGTTCGTGCCGCTCTTCGCGCCCGCCACAGCCACTCCTCCCGCGATTGCCTTGATACTGGAACTGTTGCTGGCCGATAGATTCACCTCGCTGCCGTTGGTCGTGGCGACTTGGCTGCCGTTGGAGACCGTGGCCTGGACCGTGTAGATGCTTGTATTGCCCGATCCGGACCCGGCGCCGGCGATACCGACCGAAGTAGCGTCGCCTTTACTGAAATCGCCCGACCCGGCGGCTGTTACCGCCAGTACGGTCGTGTTGGCAGTGGCGGTCAGGCCAATGCCCACTGCATTGACCGTTGAGTCGTCGATCGACGCTCGGACCTTGTTCGGAGTGCTCGAACTGCCCAGCGTATTTGTGGCCGCCGATGCGCCGACCGCAGGTGAGAATCCTCCCTTGCCCTTGAGTTGCAGCGAAAACTCGCCAGCGACCGCCGTAATAGCCGATGAATCGCCGGCGGTCAGGCTCACAGATCCGTTCTTGCTCGTGATTACAGAACTGCCGGACTCGATCAACGCCTGCGTCGTGCCTGTGACGATATTACTCGCCCCGGATCCAACCAGACCGACCTCGATCGGGACGCGTGGATTCGCTGCCCCGGCCGCGCCTGCAACTCCCACGGCGTAAGCATCGATCGTCGAACTCGTCTGAGCCTGGATCGCAACAGGCCCGCCGACAGTGACCGTTGATCCCTGAACCGAGCCGAGCACTTCGCCGCTGATTTCGTTCACCGCGATGCTCGCGCCGACGGTGCTGCCCTGGGTCGCAATGCTGACTTCGCCCGCTCCGGTCCCGATTTTCGACGTGTTCCGGGCCGAGAGCGTCAGGCCGGTCCCGGCCGAGATCTTCGGACTGTTCTGGATGATCGCCTGTGTGCCGCCCCCGATCGTATTGGTGACGACCGAACCACCAGTCGCGACCGCCTCGGCTCCGTTGCCGCTTGCCGCGGCCGAGCCGATCAGCAGGTTCGACAGGCTCTTGACGCTGACGATGTCGCCCGTCGTGGTCACCTGAGAACTGTCGATGACGGCTTCGGTCGTGTCCGTGGAATCCGTGTTGATCGAATTGACCACGACCGCGGCTCCGAAGGCCAGTTTGCCCTCGGGGGACGCAGTGACCGCGCCCGCCTCGGCGCCGATGGTCGAACCGTTCGTGGCCTGCAGGACGACTGAACTCGGCGCGCTGATCGTCGCATTCTGATTGATCGCCGCCAGATTGCTGCCGTGGATTTCGTTGACTGTCACCGAACCGGCGAGCGACAGGTTTCTGGATCCGGAACCGCCGATGCTGAAAGTGTACAAGGCATGGTTGCTCCGGCCGGGCAGGTCCAGTGAATCCAGAGCCGGATCGGCGAACCCTGCGGGAGGATCCCCGGAGGTGCTTGTCACGTCGACATGTCCGCCCGAGAGAGTCACCGTGGTTCCGCTGATCGTGGCGGAGTTCGGTGTATCCAGAGAGGCATAAGCCACCGCGGCGCCGATGCCGAGGTTGCCGTTCTTGTTCGCGCTCACATCTCCGGCCAACGTCACGACGGTTGGCCTATTCGTCGCCTCGACGGTCAGGCTACCGCCCGAGGACTGGTCATGATTCAGATACGATCCGCCGCTGATCGCCGCTTGCGTGGTGCTGGTGGCCACGTTGTCCGCGAACATCCCGCTCACGGCCAAACCCGTTTCGGTCAGCGCGAGTCCGGCCGCAATCGAAACGCTCGATAAGGAATCGGTGCCGGATACGGTCAGTCCGCCCGTCGTCTGAGTGATTTGGGAATTGGCGACCAGAGCCTGCGTGGTGTGATCGACGTTGTTCACCGTCGCTCCCATGCCGTAACCGCCCTTGCCTCCTTTGACGAAAGCTCCGCCAACTGTCACGAGCGTGGTCTCGTCGCTGGCCGATATCTGCGAATTGCCGGCCAGCGTGGCGGTCACTCCATCGAGCGATGCGAGAATCGTCGTGTCGTGCAGGGTTGTGACTGCCACCGATCCGGCGATAGCGGTGCTGCTGTTGCCGACAGTCGATCCCGAGCCGCCAGCCGACAAATTGACCAGGGTCTTGTCGTCGGTAGCTGTCACTGTCACGGCGAATTGAGTCAGCGTCGCCAGGTGCACAAAAGCCTTGACGGATCCCGAAACGTCGATGACCGATGCCGAGCCCGCAAGGCCCACGGAACTCTGATTCCCGCTAAGCGCAAAAGCGGCAGCGCCTCCGACCGAGATCACCTGCGTGATGTCGTTGCTGCTGACCTGGAAGGCGGCGTTCGCACCGGTGAACGTGCCCCCGTCGTTGATGTATGCCAAGACCGTGTCAGCCAGGCTCACCCAGGAGAAATCGCCGGAAACGGCCCAGCCGTAACTCGCCTGTGGCTGATCGCCCGCCTGCTGATCACCGTGGTTCTCGACGTTCTCGGGCTTTCCCGGCGGCGCGGACACAGAACGGATCGAAGCGGCAACCGCCGCCGAGACGATCACGCCCGTGGCGTTGGCCTGGACTTTGATCGGCCCGTTGACGTTGAAGGTCGATGATCCCGGGTTGGGGTTGCTTTGGTCCTCGCCGATCAGTGCGATCACGGTCCGCGTTATGGAGTCGACGCAGGTCGAAACGCCGACAGCGACGTTCTTGCTGGTCAACACGCCGCCGGCGGTCGTGATCAGATCGAGATCATCGTTCGCTGCGACGGTGACACCGCCGTTTGTGGTTGCCTGGGCCTGGACGACTGCCCCCGAGAATATCCGGGCCAGAGTCTTGTTCGTGATTTCGGGCAGACCGAGCGTGCCGCTGATCGCATACTGCTGGCCGTCGCCGCCTCCCTGGGTCAGTTGGACGTAGGTTACATTTCCTGTCGCATTGACTTTCAGGCCGCCATTGCCGAACCGCACTCGCGTCGTGCCGGGATTCGGAGTTCCGGCGGGATCGACCCCGCCCACCAAAGCCTGTGTCGTGTTGTCCAAGCCGATGTGTCCGAAGGAGCCGCCTACCGCGCTGCCTTCGGCCCGCATCAGATTCAGAAAGCTCGACTGACCGTGGTCCCGAATGACCTTCGAGATCTTCTCGGGCGAAAAGTCGATGCCGACCAGGCCCGTGTAGCCGACCTGCACCACCGAGGTCGTGGCCGTGACCGAGACACCCTGCTCGGCAGTCGGTGTAATGCTGTCGTCCTGATTGATCTGTGCTCCCTCGGCGATCTGGGCAAGGCAGTCGTTGGTGTAATCAAACCAGGAAATCGAGGCGGTGAGCGAGAGTTTGTTCTGTGCCGAGGGGATCAGCGACTGGGTCCATGAATTGACCAGCCATCCGTCGATTCCCAGGTTGCCGCCGAGGTAAGTATTTAGATTGGAGATCGTGTTGTTCGCGAAAAACGTCTCGGCGCTGAAGCCGTTGGGGTTCGTGATCTGCCATGCCCAGGGGTAGGTAACCTGCGAGTTGACTTGCAGGTTCTGAGCCGCGGTGACGTGTGCATTGGTTTCGATTACGGCGTGGGATGTGTTGAAGAACTGCGCAATGTTCACCGCCGCACCGATTGCGGTTCCGGTGCTGGCTCCTTCGTCGATCTTCGGCTTGGTCACCGAACTCGACACCTGCGTCTGCGTGGACTCGGACAACTTCGAAGTCACACTCACACTGCCGGTGGCGGTCAGTTCGGCCGAACTTCCGACAGTGGCCAGGGCCGTGTTGTGGCACTCGAGATACCCGACCGTCGCGGCGATGGTGAAGCTGTTGTTCGCCGGTTGGCCGCCGGCCTGTTCCTTGATCAGGTCGCCGAAGGTCTTACCCTTTTCGAGCCTGCCGAACAGGTTCTGCACCGATCTTTCCCAGCCGCTCATCCCGTCAATCGAAGTGATTGACAGATCGCCCTGCGTGACGAAGTTCATGAACTTCGGTTCGCCGCCGGTGGCCGCTTTGTTGGTTTGTTTGTCCTTGCTGGTAAGGGTTGCACCGATGCTGATGCCGGAAGTTGCCGTCGCCGCTTCCAGCGTGTGTTGCGATCCCGACAGGTAGCCCTGGTTGATCTCACCCAGTTCGATCGTCGTGGAAAGACTGACCGCCGTGGGCGACGGAGCCGTAGCTTGCGAGGGCGTCGTCGCGAGCGCCAGCAACAGGACGCCGGGGTAGGGCTGGCTGGGAGCCACCGCCGCGTAGTAAGTCTGGCCGTCGAGTAACCCGTGACTGCTCAATCCGAGAGCGTCCCCGAACGTAAGGGGGGCTCCACTTTGAATAAGAAAGATCGCGCCGCTGATGAGCCAGGGATTTGATGCAGTTCCCGCGCCCGTCACATCGGCTCGTACACCGTTCAAAGCCTGCAGGGCGGCCTCCACCTGTTCTGCGCGCGCGTTGTATGCGATCGGTGCAGTCGTTCGAGTCGTGCCGTCCACCAGAGCTGACAGGGTGAATGTGCCCCCCGTGGCGTTGCTCGACAGAGTCCGGCTTCCGGCCGCCGCCATCTGTCCGTACGCATTGCCGCTGATCAGTTGCGTGTCGTCGATTGTCAAGCCGGGCAGGTCTGCACCGTTGACAAGCCAGGGATCGGCATACGTGCCCAGGCCGGTGACGATCGTGTCCAGGCCCAGTTGGTTCAATGCGTTCTGCAATTGAGTCGCGCTGGCGTCGAAGGCCATGGGCGCCGTTGTGTGCGTCTGGCTGTTGACAACCGTTGATACGGTAAACGTGCCTCCCGTCGCATTCGTCCAGAATTGTTGCGACCCCGCTGCCACTGTTTGCAGGGTGGTTGTTCCTCCCACGAGCAGTGCGTTATCGACGGCACTGATGTCCAACAGAGTGGACGAGGCGACCGTCAGGAAGTTTCGCAGCGAGTTCGTGCTCTGGAGCGAGTACGCGTTGCCCAGACTGTCGGTCAGAGTCTGAGTCAGTGAAAGAGCGACGGGAACGAACTCGCCCGGATTGGGTTCCTGCTTCAAGACCAGCACGTAGGCCGGATCGTCCGCGTCGAAGTAGGGATTCGTCTGGTTGAACGCGTAGTACGTATTCCCGTCGATCAATCCTCCGATCGGCTTGTGGGCCACGGCATGGTAGACCACCGCAGTGCCGTCCGTAATGCTCGGGTTGGCGGCAAGTACCAGGCCAAGATCCGGTTCGACCGAGGCAATCGTGAGGGTCCGGCCCGCCACGCTCAATGTCGGCTGAGATCGTTGTGTGGAGGGATCGGCGGTCTGGGCCTGAGCCAGGCTGTTTGCCAGCCGGATGACGCCCGGGTTGGCGGGATCCACGATGGCGAAATAGGACTGCGCATCGGCAAGCCCCGCGACTCGAGTCCCTAGCCCCTGCGTGTAGGTCAGCAGTTGGCCGTTGGTTAACGTGATCCCCTGGGAATTCAGCGAATGGTCGGGGAAGTTGAAATTGACCTCGCCTGTGTCCGCATCGAAGGAATAAACCTGCAGCAACTGGCCGCCCGTCGTTGTGAACACAGGGTTGTCGTTCAGCGGAACGACTTTGTTTCCGGCATCCAGCAATTGGATCGAGTACAACCCCTGCGAATCGGCCGAGGCATGGACGATATGGACCTTGTAAGAACCGGCCGGCAGAGCGCCGAGGAGTTTGCCGGCGCCGTCGTTGTAACCCAGGTAGTTGCCGGTCGCCGGCGTATAAGTGACGTACTCGCCCTCGGTGAACAACGGCGTCTTTCCATCGGAAAGCGTGGTGTAATCGAACAGGAACAGATTGCTGTTGTCCGCGTTGTCGCCTTGCACCTGCACAAGCGTGATGGGGATGCTGCGCCCGTTGGCGGACAGGGTCGGATAGGCCGGGCCAAAGGTGATGTGCTTGCCGGACAACGCGTCCGACAGAGAGGCGGCCAATTGCACGGTCTGCGGGTTTGCCTGCGGAATGATGGCGAAGTAGGTATCGCCGGTAACCAGTCCGGGAATAGCTCCGCCCAGACCGCTGGTGTAGACCAACGGGTCGCCGGTCTGATAGCCGGGCGCGGTCGCGAAATTCAGGCTCGACGTCGAGAAGTCCACGGTCAACGCCGGATTGAAGGTCTGGCTCGCTGGAACCGGAGCAGCCCCGGCATGGATCGTGCCATTGACGGTGGCATGCACGTCGGCCGTAGTCAGCCCGATTCCGACCACCACGCCGGCTTTGCCGTCGCGATACGAAGCCGTGCTGACGGAAACCTGGTCGGTGTCCTTGCCGGTGGCCGTCACGCTCACATTGCCCCCGGCGGTGATCACGGCTTTCGTATCCACCAGGGCGGTAGAAGTCGTGTGCAGATCGACCATCCCGAAAGAGACCTGGATATTGCTGGGATTCGTCGGATGTATGCCGAGATTCTGCGTCACGCGGGCTTTCATCGCCGCAGTGTTGGCGACATTCGAACTCACCGTTACGCTGCCGCTGGCCGTGATCGCGGCCTCGGGAGATACGGTGGTGACGGCCTTTACATCGGTATAGGTGACACCCGCGGCGAAGCCGCCGTAGCCGGCCGTCCCCTTGGCGACTTTGTCCATGAGCGTGCTGAAAATCGCCTCGCCCTGGGCATTGGCCGTAGAGGAAGTCGTAAGGCTCACGTTTCCGGTACTGTTGATGTGCGAGCCAATGCCGACCGTTACGGTCGCGCTCGGGGCCTTGTAGACGCCGGAGAGCGGCAGGTCGATCAGGTCGTTGAGATTCGAAAAGATCTGGGTCTCGAATTGTCCGAGAAAGGGGGTCGCCTCCGAATCCTTGAGGACGGCGTTGTCGCCCGCCGTTGCGGTCGCTGTGAATGCTCCCCCGTTGATCGTGACATGGGAGCCGATGTCGATGTCAGCTTTTTGGAAGTTCTTGTCGGCATAACCGAAGCTCTGCAGAAAGTCCCAGAAAGCCAGGGTCGGGTCGGCCCATGTATAAGTCGCAGTCAGCGTAATCGATCCGGGCGTGTCGCCGATCGCCAATAATTGCACGTTATCCCCGAGGTGGATGACCGGAGCATTGAGTTTGATGATGCCCGCTTTGCCTCCCGGTGACGACGTGTCGATCACCACGTTGTCCTTGATCGTGATCGATTCGCTATCCGTGATCGTGTAGTCGATGCCCGGCTGAAGGTGGTTGCTGTCGATCGTCACGGCCAGCATGCGCCGGTCCTCCAGTTGCTCCATCAACAGACGAAGCGTTCTGCGCCGCGTCCGATTGCTCCCGTGGCGATGGCGTCCGCTCTTGCCCGAAAACAACCGGCTTGGCCATTGCTTCTTGAGCGACGATCGGGAGAAGTGCGGCGATGTCATGGACGGCTCTCGCGCAGGCCGCGATGCGCTTCGCGATTGCCGAAGGCACCAAGGTGCCGCTGAGCGACGCACGTCAACGGATCGCGGCGACGGGGTAATTGACGGAGCACGGAATAAACGGCTGAGGACGTGTCGTGCGAAGATATCGCGTCAGCGTGATTCTAAAAGCAGTGACCCAGGTCGTCAAATAATGCGTGACTTAAGTCCCTATTTCCCAGACAATTACCTTCAATGTTAGGTGAGTAAATGACTAGAGCGGGCGCTGCAGTTCGCGATGCACATTCAATTGGACCGCGAGGAATGCCATGACTGCATTACATTGGGTTCGAGTTGCGTTCGTTTTCGGCCTCGTGATCGGCGCTTCCTCCGGTGGTGCCGCGTTGACGTCGGCAGAACCCGCTTCGTCGGACAGCGCGTGCACGATCGCGGTTGACGGTCAGCGGTTCACACTGGCCTCGCCGGCATTCGCATTCACGCTTGACGCATCGGACGCTCTGCGGGCGGTGTCGTGGGAAAACCGGCTCACCGGCAAGGTTCTGGCACTGGGAAACGGGCCTGAGGTCGAGTTCGACATCGGTCTGCCCGACAAACCGGTCATCACTCCGAAATTGCGGGTCGCACGCTGGCCGGAAGCGGCCAATGCTGCGGCAGGCGAAGCGGTCTTCGAATTGACTTCCGAGGAGCCATTGGCCACCGTGTCAGTGACTTTCCGCTGGGATGCAAAGCACCCGGTGCTGCGCAAGTCCGTCACGATTACTAATACCGGCAATGTGGAATGGGACCGGTTGCTGAATGTGCGGCTCGGCACCTATCGAACGGATGCAGGGCTATCGGGCGGCGAACTCGCTGTTCAGCCGCCGTCATTTCGCAGCCGCGCGGAAGTTTTTGGCGGGCTTCAGGGATTCCCGGTTTACGCGGCTGACGAGTTCTTTCTCAGCCTGGCGCATCCGGCGGGCTGGAGTACTCAGAAATCAGGCGAGATCAGCCTGCGGCACTATCCCGGTGTGAAACTGCCTCCAGGCGGGCGTCGCGATTGCATGGAGGCGGTGTTCGGAGTCGGAGGGCAGGGCAGAGGCCGCGAAGCCTACGTCTCCCATGTGCGCAGCCGGATGCGGCGCACAGTGCGCGGGCACGACAGACCGTATGCGATCTTCGAGCCATTCGGCGGTCGGGCGGACGGGAATTTCGACGAGACCGAAGCATTTGTGCTGGACATGATCCGCAAAGTCGGCGACGGTCAGCGCGACTCGACGTGCCGATTCGATCTGTTTTCCGTGGATTTCTGGGTGGACGGCCGCGGCGATATCAAGCAGTGCGACCCGGTTCGGTTCCCCAACGGATTGGACCGCATCAAACAGGAACTTCGTCAGCTCGACATCGCACTGGGGCTGTGGATCGACAGTTCGATCTGCGGCTGGACCGTTGGCGAAAATCCGGCAACGCACGCCGCGATTGTCCAGGACCAGTATCGGCCAGGCTTTGGAAATACCTATTTCTGCCGAGCAACCGAGCCGATTCGCTCGATGTATGCTCAGTCATTCACGCACCACATCCGCGAGAACGGCGCGAGACTACTGAAGTTCGACAACCTCACGACCGTATGCAACAATCCGCGGCACGAGCACCTGCCGGGCATCTATTCAACCGAGGCGATTATCGACGGCGTAATCGACTGTTATCGTGCGCTGGACGCCGCCAGTCCGGAAGTGTTCATCATGCTTTACTGGGGTTACCGTTCGCCCTGGTGGCTGCTCTACGGCGACACCATGTTCGAAACGGGCGTCGAAATGGAAGCTGCCAGCCCGGGGCACATGCCGGCGCCGTTTGTTCGCGATGGCGTGACCCGCAAGCTCGATCAGGGCCACATGTTCGCACGGGATGTGCCGTGGCTGGGCACGGACTCGCTCGGCGTCTGGCTGTCGCACTGGGGCACCTGGAACAGCGGCATCGGCACGGAGCGATGGGAGCAGGGGTTCGTCATGGATATCTGCCGAGGTTCTGCGCTGGCACAGCCGTGGAGCGACCCCGATTGGCTGACTCCAATCGAATGCCGGCAGATGGGCCAGTTCATTGCGTTGATGAAGGCGCGTCCGCAGTGCTTCGTCAATTCGCGGCTGATCGTGGGCGACCCGTGGAAGGACGAACCGTATGGTTACTGCTGCTCGGACGGCCAGCGTGCAATAATCGCGATCAACAATGGAACGTGGGAGGATCGCAGCGTCCAACTGGAATTGAATTCCGCGTGGGGTTTGCCCGAGGGAAAGAACTGGGACCTGTACCGCTGGTACCCGCATCCCGCGCGGCTGACCTGCGACGGCAAGTCGCTCGGCCCGCAGGCAGCCATCGCGCTGCGCGCCTTCGAGGTTGTGTTGCTCGAGGCCGTGCCGCAAGGGGAGAAGCCGGCGCTGCCGCAGGAGTTTCAGCAGCAGCCGCTGCCGGCCAGGTTCTCGGAATCGACTCAACCGTTGAAGCTCACGGTCACCTCGCTTGCCGCGAAACAGGGAACGCTCGAGGCAGAAGATTGGAAGCGGCTGGAGATCGTTGAAGCCAAGTCAACCGGCGGCGCGACGCTCACGCTGCAGCCCGACGGTTCGGTTCTGGCCAGCGGCCGGTCGCCGTCGCCGGACACGTATCAGGTGCGAGCAAGGGCGGCGACTAATAAAATCACCGCAATTCTGTTAGAGACATTGCCTCATGACAGCTTGCCTGGCAAAGGCCCCGGCCGAGCCGTAAACGGCAACTATCAACTCAGCGAGGTCCGGCTTCAGGCGTCGCCAGCCGATGGATCGACTTCGCCCGTACCCATATCGCTCCATAAACCTCTGGCCGATTACTCGCAGACCTCGCATGGCGGCTGGCTAGTCGCCGCAGCGCTCGATGGAGATCCGAAGACCGCTTGGTCAATCGATCCGGCGGAAGGTTCGCCCCACGTTGCGATGTTCGAGACCTCGAAGCCACTGGAACTCGCGAGCGGCACGCCGCTGTTATTCGAGATGCTGCAGGGCGATCGCGAGCATACGCTGGGGCGGTTCCGGTTTTGGTCGACGGATATCGACAAGCCTTCACTGCCTGCGGGCTACGGGCCACAGAAGTGGATCGTCAAGGGCGAGGCGCCGGCGACGGAATGTGGCGGCCAGTTGGTGGTTGTGGTCGAGTTGCGGGAGAACGGCCAGCCTGTCGAGTTGGGAGGCATAGGCTCGCTATTCACGGCCGAAGCCCTGGTTGCCGGATCACCTGCCGTGTTTCAGCCGGCACTCGGCCCTCAAGGCTATCCGTCCTCGTGGCAAGCCTGGCGGTATGCGGTCGCGCCGCGTTCTGCTCCGGCCGACTTCGAAGTACAGATCGTGAATTCCTGGCCGGGGAAAGCCGAGCGGCGTTTCGCTGCGTATTTCCTGCCTCGTGATTAGTAGAGTGTTAATTAGCAAAGTAGTTAGTGTGTCGACTGCGGATGCTCCTTTGTTAGTGTGCAATCAGAACATCGAGAGACTTCACCACGGAGTTGATATGAAGGCTGCCGTTTTCGCGATCTGTGAAGTGGCGTTGAGAATGGAGCAAAGATCGTCGTCCGTGCGATGCGTTCAATATGGCGGCGCAAGGCGGCGGAATCCGTGCAGCAGCACGATGAAAAGGAACAGCAGGTTGCGCGGGGGAACAGCGGGCCAGAAGTAGCCTATTGGCCTGCGCGGTTGTCCGTCCTGTTGCTGATCGGCAAGTTGCTCCGCTACGCGGCGCAGCAGTCCCGTGGACCGCGGCCAGTCGATAATCCCGCTGATCCAGTCCGCAGGCAGGCGGCTGGCGCCGATCGTTCCTCCCGCAATCGCACCGACGATTGCGCCAACGGTGTCGGAGTCGCCGCCGCAATCCAGCGCGGCTTGCATCGCGCCACGGAAGTCTCCGTAATGGCGAAGCCACGAATACACAGCTACTGGAACCGTGTGATAAACGTATCCCGTCACTCCATGGTCGAGGCCTCGCGAAGACGCGAAGTCGGCAACCAAGTCGCCTCGTAACCACGCGATTCGCATCGTTTCGATCAACTCGCACCATTCTCGATCCGTCGGCGCCAAGGCCGTAAGCAGCTCGGCGGTGAAATCGGCGCTCGGTGGGTCCGTCGGCTCATGCTGCACGGACCAGGCGGCCAGTCGAGCGACGGCCAACGCGCCGGTCTGCGCTCGCGGGTCCGTATGCGTTAAACGGGTCGAGGCTTCGACGAACTGCTTGATCGTCGCTGTATCGCTGCCGAAGTAAGCGCCGATCACGGCGCTTCGCATGGCAGGGCCGTTGCCCGCCGAGCGGACGCCGTTTCGCCCGGCGGGAAAACCCAGCCAGAGTTTCAGGCATGCGCGAGCCGTTGCCAGTCCGACGCCGGCCGGCAATCCGATGAACCACCATCGCAGTCGCCACGCCAGGCTGCGTGCGAACGCCGTCGGGTCGCCAGGCTGCGCAAGAATCGACTGCGCCACCATCAACGTGTGTTCGGTGTCATCGCTGATCATTCCGCGCCCGAGAGCGAATCGTTGCCGCCACGGGCCGGGGAACAGACGCTTGCGGCGACTGGGCGATAGGCCCTCGGCAGGCAGTCCCACGGAGTCGCCGACGGCTGTGCCGAGCAGCACTCCCGCCAGACGGTCCCGTAGTCTTTCGTTTCGCGATGACGCTGCGACGGTCACGTTGGCTGCCTGGGCCTTTCGGAAATTGATTGCGATGCCGAGTTCATTGTCGTTCGTCGGCAAGACCGTCGTGCATATCGATGATGTCGCTTGCCGGTTGCTCGCGGTACGTTACTCAGAGGTCGTGATGGCATCAAGACCGGCACGGACTTCTTCGTCGTCGGGCCGAGAGATCTGCTTAAGGACTCTTCCATTTCGAAGAAACACAAGAGTCGGCCAGAGTTTCACACGGAATGACCGCCCCAGGGGTTTGCCCCGCCCGTCCTCGATTTTGATGTGTTGCACCGCGGGATAACGGTCGAGAAGCGACTCAAAACGAGGCGCAAAACCGCTGCAGATACCGCACCACGAAGCTCCAAACTCCAGCAGCACCGGGCCCTGCAGTTGTTCCACTTCCTCGCGAGTCAACGTCGATTCGTGATAGTCGGGATCGTATGGCATGCCTGCACTCGCTTCAGCTTCAAGACTGCCGCACTCACTCGCGTGTCCAGTCGATAACACCGACTGCGGACTGCCTGCATTGTCCCGTATGTGCCGCCGATGGACCAGAACGCCGGCCGGATCGTCGGAAGAGATTTCTCTCACAGAGGCACAGAGCAAGCTGAGGAGTTCTGCGCTGGTCCCCCGTACTCTGTGAACTCCGTGTGCTCGGTGGTTGATTATCCGGCAGCGGGAAGAGGCCACGGATGAACACAGGTTTTCACGGATAAGAACGCGTTCGTGGACTTCAGTGCGAACTCGCAACCTCCACGAATTGACATCCCGCGAGCATCCCCCAGCACTGTTCGGGTCCATTTGTCATTTCGTCTCGGCGGACGGCGCTGGAGGCAGACTGTCCAGGATGTTCAAAGCCGAACGCTGGAATTCTTCGGGTGTGGGTACGCGGTTCTCTTTCGCGCGAAAGTCGATCACGTATTGCCGGGCCTGCTTGAGGAACTCGTGGTGTGTGTGCCACAGGGGCTGCTTCACGCCTTTGTTGTCGATCAGCCAGTAGCCGTTTTCCTGGCCGTCCTTGAACTCGTTGTTGTACATCTGCCAGCACAGCACGAAGGGGCAGCCCCATTCGAGCCCGATGCGCATGATCTGGCGAGACTTGCGATCTCGTTCCGCTTCCGAGACGAATCGGGCCGGAAAGCCGTATTCGCCGATGAAGACTCGCTTGCCGGAGATCGCGGGCTTGGCGGGCAGTTTCGACTCGATGAAGTTGAGCGCCGGCGGGATGTTTTTGGGTATGTCGCCCAGCGAATCGTACGTGGAATACGAGACGTAATCGACATTCGTATTGGGAAGGACGCTGTTAGTGACGCTCGGTCTTCCCGCCATCGAAACGAGCGTCACGTGGTTGGCCTCGGTGTAATGCCACACCTGAACATCATGATGGGCAGTCTCGCGTTTGGCGTCGTCGATGGCTTTCTGTCGAATGTTGAGCCAGTCGGTCATGCCCTGGATGCTCTGCGGCGTGACTTCCGTATCGGTATCCACCTTCAGACTGGGGCGAAGGTGCCAGTCACCTTCCCAATGGCCAAGGTAGAACGTCTTGCCGGTGCCGCTGTAGGTCTTTAGCAGATGCGAGGCAAAGTCGCGGATCTCCGCGTACTCCTTCTGCTGATTTTCCGGCGAGAATCCCTGGTTCCACCAGCCCGGCGCGAAAGCGTAGGTCCAAATCAGGTAGTGCGCGAACGGCATCTCGAAGACCTGCCGATAGGAAGGCTCCAATCGGGCCAGGTCGGTCAGGCATCGGATATCCGGATTGACGGGCGGCGCCTCGATCGCGGCTTCGGGAAATTCGACGCGCAGTTTCTTTTTCGCATCGCTTCCCTGGTTTTGCAGGTATTGCATCGTCTCAGGGTAGGCTGTCTTCAATGGCCTCAGCACCATCCGCCGATAGTCGCGGCCCATGGTGATCTTGAGAGTGTTCGAGCCCATGTCAAGAATCGCGCGGGCGGTCTCGGTCAACACGCTTTCGCTTGTAAACTGGTACGTAGCACCGATGGTCTGAGTGCCGAGCACGTAGTTGAATGCGTCCACGTCGGACAGCTTCTGGATCGCTGTCCGCGATTCGCTTTTGCCCGGAGCGAGGTCGTCAGGACGTGGCGCCCCGTGCGCCATAGCTTTCACACCGGCCAGCGCGGCGAGACCTGCACCGATAGCGAGAAAATCTCGACGTTTCATTTTCTTGTTGTGCCTTATACGAACGTGTTGGTCAGGAATCTATCTGGTCGGAGCCCGCCAGGGTGGCCACCACTTTCTCCAACCCGCGGACGACGCGAGCCGTCCGCTCGAAGTGAATCTTGTCGATTGTGTCTTCCGGCGTGTGGTAGTGGGGATAACGGAAGTTAGCAGTATCCGTGACCATGATGGCCGGATACCCTTCGGCCCAAAATGACGCATGGTCCGACGCGTCGATGCGTGGAATGATCTCGGGAAGAGCCGCGCCTTCCGACGGAAACGGTTCATTTTGCCGGAAAGCCGAGAGCGAGGCTCGAACCAGTCTGCGCGACGCGAGGTTTCCGACAAAGGCTATGAAGTTGCCTTGTGACGGATAGAACAGGCTGAGCGGAGGCGGGTACTTCTGGCTGCCCGGAGTGTCGTCGTAATAACCGATAGTCTCCAGACTCAACATGGCAACGACGTTTTCGTTTCGTTGCCGGCAGCGCCGAGCGTAGACTCGCGAGCCCATCTGTTCGGTGTGCGCATAGGGCATTTCCTCGTTGACAAAAGCAACGAAGCGGAGTGTGCGCCCGGTTCGGCGTGCTGCAAATCGTCGCGCTAATGCGAGAATCGCGGCGATGCCGGTGGTATTGTCGTTCGCACCGGCCGAATAAAGCACGGTGTCGTAGTGCGCGCCGACAATGACGATCTCCGCGGGACAGATTGCTCCAGTCATCTCGACTTCCAGGTTGCAGCAGGAGCAGCCTGAGATTTCGTATTCCTGCCGTTTGGCCGAAAGACCTGCCGCCGCAAACTCAGCATCGATGCATTCGGCGGCCCGGTTCAGTTGACGCGGGCAGCGCCGCACGTTCCGCTCGCCAATGTCAACCGCGAGGCGGGTGACGTCTCGCCGCAGTTCATCGGCCAATGCAATCAGGTTCGCATCCGCCGGAGGCAATTCGCCGCGATAACTCTTGCCATGAACGCCCGTCATGTTCCACCGCGATCGGACTTGCAGCGATCGAATTGATTCAGCGTTGCGGATTCTGCTTGCGGACCAGGCCGGTTTTGCTTTTCATTGCGTTGTCGAAATCGCCGATGAAAATCCACCAGTTCGAAAGTGGTTTGCCGTCATCGCTGAGGCCGTTCGCAGCGCCAGGGAGGTTCTGCATCCAGTAGACAAACCACGTCAGGCTGTCCCCGTGCCAGCGATCGCAGTTCATCCGCTGTTTCTTGCCGGTTCCGTCGGGACGCCAGTCCTCGATGTCGGTTTCGACGTAACGCTTGTTGCCCCAGTCGTAGTCTTGTTCGGCGTTGGGCGGGTAATGGGCCCAACCGCAACCGGGTCGTACGATTTTATGGCTGGCATTGCTTCCCACGAACTTGCCCCAGAACAGCAGTTTGTTCCAGAGCGGCGGCAGAGTTCGGTCGCGACCATCGACCCAGTTCAGCACCGCCTCGAGCTGGTGCATGTGATCCTCGACTGCCTCCGACGCGCCTCGCTGATAGTTGTAGTGGTAGACCGTATAAGTCTTATTCAGCACGGGCAGGTCGCGAGGGTCGCGGTTGCTGTTGCTGATGTCTCCCTGCGGTCCTGCCATGTTCGATTCCCAAAGGCCGACAACGCCGCCATGGTAACCCCAGATCCAGACCTCCTTGACGCCTTGCTCCTCGACCCATTTCCGGATGTTCACTCGCTGCATGATGCGGTTATAGTCGGTCATCGGCGCATCGTTGCCGGTGCGGGGGACTGTGGGCAGAGGTTCGAGAAACTCGAATGTGTCAAGGACCTTGTATGCGAGGCTGGGCTGCGCTGCAGGGTCTTTATAGCCGTGGTATCGCGAGCCTTCCTGCAAAGCCGCAATTACGGCCTCGGTGAGCTGGTCCGTCTTCTTGCGGGTTTCCGCCAGCGGCGCTCCCCAGTCGCCGGTCGCCTTCTGGTCGATCAGTTCACCGCTGACCGGGAAGTACTTGATCACCAGCACAGGGATCTGCATCGGCAGGGGCGGTTCAGGAGTCTCGGCGGCCGAAGCAGTGATGTCGTTCAACTGCAGTCCGAACAGTAACAGCGCGAACGGCACCAGAGAAATCACCCGGGCGAAAGGCGAAACACGAGCAGGCATGACTCAAACTCCTGGATGAGAATGTCGCAGCCAGTTGTAGCAGGCAATGAATCGCCATTCAATGAATCACACCAGGGCGAACATCGTGCCGTGCGAAGTGGTTATACTCCTGCTTTTGCCCTTTGCGCGAAGCTTGCCATCACTGTCGCACAGAGATCCACGCGATGACTCGATGCGCACAATGCAATTCAGATGGTCCATTCGAAAGCGGACTTTGCCCGCAGTGCGGCGCTTTGGTTGACAGTTCTGCTTCGGAGTTGGAACGCGAGGTCCGATCGCTGCTCGAACAGGAGCGGAAGATCGATGCGGTGAAACTCTACAGGGAGCGGACTGGGGCGAACCTGCTCGAAGCCAAGAACGCCGTCGATGCGATCGAAGCGGGAAAGGCTCCACTGTCCGGAAACAGCAGCGATCTGGAGTCGGAGGTGTTGATGCATCTGCGTCGAGGGGAGTCGCTCGCGGCAGTGACTCTCTACTCGCAGCGAAAAGGAGTCACGCTGGTCGATGCGGAACAGGCGATTGAGTTGCTTGCGACAAGCGCCGGACTGCAGTCGCGGCGAGCGGGATGCCTGGGTGTGCTTGCGATGGTTGTGTTCGCGGCATGGCGCACGGGGTTTCTAATTTGACGGGATTGGCACGAATTGGAAGCGAAAGGTCAGCGACGATGCAGGCGAACGAACCGAGTTACTTTGAGCAGATGGCGGCCACATGGGATGTGAACCCGGTCATAAGATCCTTGGTGGAGGCCGTGGTCGAAGCCATTCTTCGTCAGGTGCAGGTCACTTCACGCATGGCGATGCTCGACTACGGTTGCGGCACGGGCCTGGTCAGTTTTCTCATGGCAAAGCATGTTGCCACGGTGACTGCCGCGGACAGTTCGGAAGGCATGCTCGCGGTTCTGCGGAAGAAGATCGCCGCCTCCGATGCGACAACGATTCGCGCCGTCCCGCTTGATCTGGAAAGAGACTCCCTGCCGGATGACCGATACGATCTGATCGTCGTCAACATGGTGATGCACCACGTGGCCGACACCGAGAAGATGCTGCGGAACTTCTACAGCCTGCTTCGGCCTGGCGGCACGCTGTGCATTTCGGATCTCGATACCGAGCCGGCCATTTTCCACGATGCCCAGGCAGCGCCGACCGTGCGACATTTCGGATTTGATCGCGAATGCCTGTTGAATCTCCTGGGCGAAATCGGGTATCTCGGCGCACAACACACGACCGCGCATGTGGTTCGCAAGCCGATAGCGAGCGGAGAGGAACGGGACTTTCCCATCTTCTTGTTGACGGCGCGGCGGTAGCGGGTGTTGCGCGGTAGCGTGTGTTCTTATCCGTGTTGATCCGTGGGCAACCGTGGCCTCTTCCCTATGGCTAACGCGATGGCCAGCGGGCACGCGTCGTCAATCGACTCCCCTCGGCGATACCGCCCGAGTAATTCCTGGGATCGCTGGGCGAGCATGCGTCGCACTTCCCGCCGCTTGCCTTTGATTCGCGGAATCTTCATCGAATCGTACGCGGTTGTCTGGTGACGGAGCCAGGCAATGACGGCTGCTTCGGCTCGTTCCTCGACAGGGATTCGCTTTGTGCGGGCCACCGTGCCGCTTCCAACCGGTGTGGCATGATCGGCGACCGCGCGCGCCAAGCGATCAGCGGTTGTCGAATACATGGAAGCGAAGGCCAGGAACCTCAGCACGGCGGCGTGGAAGTCCTCGACATATTCGGCTTGGGCAACTTCCCGGCGCCGAGCGTCCGCCTCCTTGCGTTTGGCGTATTGATCGGTGGATCGCTCCGTGCCGAGTTCCGCCCGGATGCGCTCGATGGTTGCCGAGGGCGCCCAAATCCCGCGACCGAAGATCTTCCGGCCCTTCTTCTCCTGGACGACCCAGTGATCTCCGGCGGATTTCACTCTTCGCGTGAGCGCCGCATCGCCGGGCGGAAGGAGTGTCCAACCGTCAGGCACGTTTATCGTTCTGCCATCCGCGGATCGTACCGTGCGGTCGCCGGGGCCTGGACTGAAAACGTTCTCGTTCATCGGACTCGGCCCCGATCAATGACCAACGAAAAATGCCGGGTGGTGGGTCACCGTTCCCTCGGGCACATCGCCGTCCAGCGGCAGGCAGAAGAGGACCTCCGGCGGAACGCCCTCCATTTGCAAAGCGGGGTTGTTCCGAAATCCGAAACGCGGATAGTACGCCGGATCGCCGACGAGCACGCATCCCTTTGCGCCGAGGCTGCGAATTGCACTCAAGCCTTCGTTGACAAGCGCCTTGCCGATTCCCTGCCGCTGATGACTGGGAAGGACGGCGATCGGCCCGAGGCCCAGCCATCCGCAGTCCTTGCCGCCAATCTCGACGCGTGAAAACGCGATCTGTCCAACGACCCGGCCGTCCACTTCGGCAACCAGCGATACCAACAGCGCGTCACCGGCCCTCAGCCCCTCGACGATCAGATGCTCGGTCTGGTGGCTGTACGGATGGTTGGCGAATGCGGCGATCAGAATCTCACGGATCGATTCGTGGTCGCCGGTCGTTTCCGGGCGAATCAGCATCGAAGTTCCTCGCAACCTGCAAGCTCAGCGTCAGTGAAGTCGCCCCGCGCCGTTTGCGGAGCGAGAACCAGCGTACTCGATTCCTGCCGCGAATTCGATGGAGCCTCGGGACGGCGGTATCGAAGCGAGAACGCCTGTGAGTGTCCGCCACGGTTTGATAGCATCAGCCGCAGGCGAGCGACCGGGCTTCGCAATTCACGGTGACGGATAAATTGTCGGGAGGAAAAAGTGACGGACGATTTGCAGGGGCTCAAGGGCTATTTTGAGAAGGACGGGTTTGCCGCGGAGAACGGAATGGAGTTGCTCGAACTGCGTCGTGGATTCGCAAAGACACGATGCCGCATTGAGCCGCGGCATATGAACAATGTGGGACTGGTGCATGGCGGAGCCGTCTTCACACTTGCCGCATTCGCTTTCGGGGCGGCGTCCAGGACCGGCGGCAAAGTGGCTGTGGGAGTGAACACGAGTCTCACGTTCTTGAAGGGCACGCGATCGGGGATTTTGTTTGCCGAGGCCACCGAAGTGTCCCGCACTCGGAAGCTGTCGGTCTGTTCGGTGCAGGTGACCAACGACTCGGGCGAGTTGGTTGCACTGTTTCAGGGAACGGCCTACATCACGGACGAACCGTTTCCCGTTCGATAAAGTCCGGAGACGGGAGTGCAAAGTCCGGAGAGGAAGAAGCCACGGATTGGCACGGATCAAACACGGATCAGTTCAGTCGGTTCGTGCGACGCCAGCCTCAGTGCGTGTCTGCGAAGTGCAATTCACCATCCCACAACGCGGGCGGGCAGGAGGCAATACCGCCCGGAGAGGGGCAGCGCTCCCTCTCGGGCCTTGCCCGGCCGACTTTCCCCAAGTGAAGAGTGAATCCTGAGACATGTTCTCAGTGTGTGCCGGCTACTTGCGCGGCTCTGCCGGTTCGTTGCCGGAGATGATCGCTTTCTCGCCGATTTGATTATCGATCGAAACTCCGTTCACGCCGTTGTTGCCAGTGACGATGGCGTGCTGGAGTCCTTTTCCCAGCAGGATCGACGGTTCGGGTGTGGCAAAGCTGCAGCCCTGAACCTGGAGTTTGCCGTTGTCCGCCTCGACCAGGGCTTTGCCGGGGTTGTTCGGCATGCCGCTGCTCAAATAGCAGTTGGACAGCGATACGTAGCTCTTGCTGTGGGAAACCACGTTCTGCGCCGCAGGCCCCCAGAACGCGCAATTCTGCAGGCGAACCGAGCCGGAGCAGGTCGCGTTGATTACGATCTCGATTGGATTCTCGCCGTTGAATGCGACGAATTGGCCGTTGGTAATCAGCAGTCCCATGGGCTGGACGTCGTCGACGACGATGCATCGATTGGTGGCGTCCGCGCCGACTCCGCAGAGTTGCCCGTTCATGGCTCCGTGTTCGGTGGAGATGAAGTGGTAGCCGGTCTTTGCCGGGAAAATAAAGGTATTGGTGATGTACTCCCAGTCGGAGCGGGCGAGGATGAACCCTTCGCAATTCTCCCACATGTATTTGAAGACCTTGTCTCCGTCGCCGCCGACTTTCGCGGACGACCACCAGTGGCAATGCCAATGGATATTTTCGATTCGCCCGATGTCGTAGCAGCTGTCGAGCCAGAGTCCCCGGCGCAGGACGCAGCCGTAGACGCTGCGAATGCGGTGTCGAATGTTGGTTTCGGGGCCGATCTTGATGCCGTTGAAGCTGTTGATGAGCGTGATGTTCTCGACCGTGTTGTCGCCGCCCTGGAGGTGGAAGGTCCAGGCATAGGGGTGAATCTCGTCGACTTTCTGCTCGGGGTAATAAACGGTCAGTCCCTGGACTGTGGACGAGTTTCCCATCTCGAAGAGGGCAGGGGCATTCTCCTGATCCCGGCCGCCGGTGGCCAGAATCACAGTGCCGATCAGCGGTTCGATGTAGAGCGGAGCCTGATTCGAGCCGACCAATGCAACGCCCTCGGGGATCTTCAGGCTTCCGGCCACAAGGAACTTGCCCGCCGGCAGTCGCACCACGCCGCCGTGTTGGCCGGCAGCCGCATCGAGTGCCTTCTGGATGGCTGCCGTATCATCCGTCGTGCCGTCGGCCTTGACTCCCATCGAGGCGATATCCACGGACGACACTGCAGGAACAGCTGCCGCCGCCGGCGCTGGCGGGGCAGGGGAGGGAGTCGAGGGCGGGGCCTGAGCGAACAGTGTTGCCTGCCCCGAAAGCAACAGGCAGATTGCCAGGAAATCCGCGGTGCGGATCATGGGTGATGTCTCCTTGGTGTGAATCAGGGGTGAGGCGTCTGGGAAAGTGCGTCGAGAAGCTGGCGGCGGGCCTTGGTGATCGCGGGGCCGAGAGTCGCGGGGTCTTTCTGCGCGCAGACGTCCGCCGCGAGTTTCTCCGCGAGCTTCGCGAGTTCAGGATTTCCGGATGTCGCGGCCAGGTGCAGCAGGAGATAGTCCTCCAGTCCCGCCCGCCAATGGAACCACCGCCGGCTTGGCTGCTTTTCATTCCGTGCGTTGACGTAGGTCATGCCGAAACGTTCCGCGCCCGGCGGGGTCCGTGAGGCGGTGCTCGAGCCCGTCCAATAGGTATTGGCCTGCGTTTTTTCGCGGAAGGCTAGCCACGAGTGGTATCGGTAATTGAAGGGGGACTGCGAGACCACGGCGCCGCAGGAGTAAAACCAGAGCGGCTTCTTCGTGCTCCGCATGTACTCGAATGCCGCCTTGTGTTCGGCGTCGAAAAAAGTCCCAGCGATCGGACACCAGTAGTCGACGCATGACGAAAAGCCCTTGAGTAATTCCACAGGCCCGATCGAGTCCGAGAAAATGCGGACTTCGGGATTGTGGGCCTTCATCGCGGTTGCGACGGCGCGGAATTCAGGACACAGAGTTTCGTCGTAGATGTGAAAGAACCAGTCGTCGGGTTTCAGTCCGGCTTCCGCAAGACGCTTTGTGTAGCTGTCCATCCATGCTTTGTCAGATTCTTCGAACTTGTTCTTGTCCCTCAAATGCCAGTCTTCGACCATGAGCTTGTAGGAACCCGATTCGTATCCTCGTTGCTTGAGCTTCGCTACGACCGTTGCGATCTGGTCGGGAGACAGAGCCGCCATGTGGAAGACGTTGACTCGCGCGTCGAGCAAAAAGTCGAGGTCCGCGTCGTATAACGCGGAACTGTAATCGAAATTGTAGACGGAGATGGGCATCCGATCGGGCAACGCAACCGGCGCTACGGTAAGCGTGATCGGCATCCGTCGCTCGAGCAGCCCGCTGTTCTGCGGAGAAGCCAACAGGATTGCGGAATAAGTGCCCGCCTTCATTCCCCTGGTGTTGAAGACCAGTTCGAAGCCGCTCGTCTGCTTTCTTCCCAGTTCGACCAGGCCCTCGGGATTGAGCTTGATCGGGCGGTCCGGGTTGCCGTCCTCCAGCGCGTACCGGTGGATGTCGATTCTGGACGCGAGGTCTCCCTCGATTCTGAGTGTGCAGTTGAAGATCTCGTTGCTGGGATTGCAGAGGAGAACGAGTGCATATTCCTTGGCATTGATCGGAGCGACGACGTTGATGGCGCCATCGTCGCCCGGAGGGACGGCAGTCTGGGCATCGAAGGCAAACAGCGGATTCGGCTCGTACCGCCATGTGAAGTAGTCATCACCGCGAAGCGCGCCGTGGATTTTCGCGGGTATTTCGACGGCGACGGTCGGCAAGGGATCGGGCAGCGGTGCGAAGTCGCCGGAGGGAACGCCTTCGACGACGATTTTCGACACGCAGGCCCACGCGCCGGGGGTCTGGTAGTCGAAGCCTATGGCCACACTGAGCAGCGAGTCGCCCGCGAGCTCGAATTGCGATTCGATCTTCTGCCAGGAGGGCTTGTCATTGGCCCTGCCCGCAGTCTCCATAATCCGTTTGCACGCGCCGCCCCACGCAACGCCGTCGGAAAAAACGAGCTTCAGCCGCTCAGGGTGGTTGCTGCAAATGAAGGCTGTCGCCTTGACCTTCTTGATTCCCTTCAGCACATCCGGCCCGGCGATGTTGTTCTGGATGAAGATCCAACTCGAGCCCGTGGCCGAGAAAATAAACGCGGGCTTGCCCGGTTCCTCGACGAACAGTCCCTTCGTGTCTCCCTGGTTGTTCGCGCCCCAGGCCTGCCGTCCCTGCCCTGTCAGGAAATCGACTCTCGACAACTCCTTCGCCGCAGCCGTCGAACAATGGAAGGCGATGATCAGCATGGCGAGTGCAAGATGTGTTTTCATGGTCCGTCGTGCTCTCTATAATATTAACTAATATGTTAGGCAGGATGGCGGGCAGGGGTGTTGGGGTAACCGTTCACGGGGGGGGCCCACGTAGCCGCGTCTCTCCGAGACGCGAAGTCC
>CAIPEB010000461.1 GCA_903863885.1 uncultured Planctomycetaceae bacterium
ACCAGCCATGTCCGCAGCCGCCGTGATCGTCGCCAAGCAGAACAAACTGACCCGCCGATTCCGGGAGGCGGGGGCGACGGCACCCAACTTCGCACGGTCGCCCGAAGAACTTGGCTGCCGAAACTCGTGGATCTTCCGCCGCCTGGTCACGCGAGGCGTCTTCGTGGAAACCAAGCCGGGCCGGTACTACGTCGATGAGGCTGCTGCCGACAACTTCGTGCGTGTACGACGAGCGAAGGCGCTGGGAATGCTCGCCATTGTCGTGGGGCTGTGCGGGTTGGCAATGTTGGCGAGCCGCCTGATGTGAGGACGCAGGCGGCACTGGGCACGGTGAGTTGCCGGACAACGCCGCACATGTTTGACGGTCCCTCTGTTGCTCTCTAGATTTACGGGTGATGCGACTGCGTCCGGTGCCGCCGTCTGTCGATGCGTCTCCTACCGCAATGGGCGGCCCCACCTCGGCAGCCGACGACATAGAACCTTTTACGTTATGCCGCAGGATCAGATGGCGATCGCATTTGAACTCGTAGCAGATTTTGACGGCGACAAACAATCAGCCGAATGCTGCCGCGAATGGTTCGACTCTCGAATCAAGGCAGTGGAAATTGATGAATACTCAATCAAGATCCACCCGCCGTTGATTGGGGGTTACCCGTACACAAATCCGACGCGATTCCAAGTGTCGATTATCCCAGCCAATGTTGGTTGTTGCGTCGCCCTTGACGAATCCAATTTACGGATCCCTCTAACAGACAAACAACTGTCGCGCCTTGGATCGTGTCTATACGATTTGCTTCGCAACGCTCCTGGCTATCAACTCGCAATGGTCGGCTGGGACGTGGACTTCCTGCTCGACGTCGATGAACTCACTGCGGATTGGGCATCGGAGATCATCGACGGATCATTCAGTGGACTTGTGGTATGCAAATCCCTGCTTTCCAGACTACCAAGGTCAGACTACTTTTCGGACTTTGATGACGAACATCTCTGGATACCGTACACTGGCTCGAAGGCATTTTAACTCGTAACGACGGCATAAATCAGGTCGCCAGTCGGGTCTTTCCGCCCCGCCCCCGCACGGGCTCTTCGCGCGAAGCCCGACGCCTGCCTTGACTGACGGCATCGCATGCACAGGGTAGACTGGCGTACGCATCAACTGCACCCGGGCGGCGGATCGGTTCGGTCCGGCAGCCAGTGGTTCTTGGCTACCGCCCATTGAATCATGTCGTTCGCCAGTCGAGGTCATATGGCAGGTCGTGCCGATTTGCACCGGGAATTCGTCGAGCGATTCCACGCCGGTAAAAGGCTTCGCCCAGCTACGGCAGTGCAACTTGCCGACGCAGAAGCGGCGCTCGGGGTCTTGTGGCCCGAAGCGTACCGGCAGTTCGCGACGGCCTGTGGCGCCGTCTATACTCCCAGCCTCCTTGGCTTGGTTGTGGAGCACAAGTCCGGGTTCGGCGACGTGCAGCAGTTCCTCACGCCTAAGCAGTCCGTCACCGAAACTCGCCGGTGGCATCTTGAACCGGAAGGCGGGTGCGCGGCCTTTGCCAGCGATTGCTCGGGCAACTTCTTCGCGTTCCGACAACTGTCAGCGACGGAGCCGCGGCCGGACGATGCGGCAGTCTGGTTGTTCGACCATGAAGCCGGTGAGGTCGTCGAGCAGGCAGCATCCTTCGACGAGTGGCTTGGCCGATTCCTGAAGCTATAGAGGTACTGTGCACCACCCGATAATCACGAGGCGACGTTCGCTTCGTCTACCATGGCAGGCCTGTCCGTCGCCGCCGCGTCACCACAGTTGTTCGACTCTCCAAATCGATCGGAGTGTTTCGCCATGACTGAATCGCACCCATCGCGCGTCTTCATGTTCGACAACAACGATCCTGAAATGCAGCGAGCGTACGAAAACGCCCGTACCGCATTTCGGTTCTTTTGGCGCGAGATCGCGTGGGAACGGCGGCGAATCGTCCCAGCTCTGGACCTTGCCTGCGTCAAGGCACCTTTCTCCGACGGCGAGCAGGGGACGTCGGAGGAGGACACACCTGATGTCGAGCACATGTGGCTGTCCGACGTGGACTTCGACGGCCTGTTTGTGAGTGGCGTGCTGTTGAACTCCCCGAACTGGCTGAAGACCGTCAAGGAAGGAGACTCGGCGCAGATACCACTTAGCCAGATAAGCGATTGGATGTACGCCATTGACGGTGAAGTGTTCGGTGCCTACACGGTCAACCTCCTGAGATCGCGAATGGGACCTCAGGAACGGCAGGAACATGACGCCGCCTGGGGCCTCAAATTCGGCGATCCGACCAGAATTCGTGTTACCCCCGCACCGAACACGGGCACCGGTTTGCTGAAGAGATGGTTTGGCAAACGACAGACAGACACTGATGAGCACCCGATGAGCGAGGGGATGGCCTCGAAGCTGAAGATGCAGCTGAAAAAAGACCCGTCGTTTGCCGATGCCAGAGACGATCGCGGGTGGAGCGTCCTTCACCAGGAATCGCTGGCAGGAAATGTGGCCACGGTGGCGGTACTTCTTGAGGCCGGCGCTGATCGGAACGCGGTGACCAATCACGGAATGACACCGATCCAACTCGCAAGTTCTCTCGGCTGGGACAAAGTCATCGAACTCCTGTCTCGACAGTAGAGAGGGACAGCCGGTCGCCGTCCATCGCCACGGCTCCATGTGTCGAGACGGCAGGCCAAGCCTGTGAACATCCCGTGCCGTCCCAGCACTGCCACCGCGTCCCGTCGCACTGCGGCATCGCAACAGTTTGACGGTCGGTCAGCGGCCATCTACATTCACGGGTGATTCAAGTGCGTCATGTGCCGCCCGCAGCGGCCATCGTAAGTAATTACGAGCGCAATTTCCCAGCGGGAGAATTACAAAGTTCGCCATCACACGCATGAGTGCCCCAGTCATCTCATACGAGCCATTTGAGCGGTTCATCGTGACACTGCGTGACGACGGCCTCGCCAAGGACGCCGAACGACTGCACTTCCTCATCCACAAGGTGGCATGGACTACCGGATCAGAGTTGCTGGGCGAGCTTGGCCAGGAGATCACCAGGCTAAGCCGGGAACACGGAGACAAGTTTTCCTCTACCACGCGAGACCAGATGGAGGAGGCCCTTCACATGGTGGCGCGGGTTTGGCCAGATTTCCCCGATGAACCGAAAGGCGAACAAACCGGATGCAGTGAACCCCGCGATAGCGCCGTGGTTTCAGGTCGAACATCACTGGCGCGGGGTCACTGATCCGAAACGTAAGGCCACTTCGAGCGTTTCAGCCATGATTGCGTATCCAGATGGCACTGAGGCTCGCGCAGGAGATGCGGTCGCGCTTGCTCACCGAGCGCACACCGGCACGGTGCAGCACGTCATCGAGTCGGCAGCAGAGATTGAGTCTTGGAATTTGGAAGAGCCGGGACTGATGATTGACACGTCGTACGGTGGTTTGGTGTTTCACCCGAAGCATTCACTCACGATTGATGAGATTGAGTTTGTATCACGAGCAGTGGCCTAACCATGCGCTGTAGCGAACCGCCGCCCTGCAGGGCAGTCGTGCAGCGCGGCTAATCTGTCGCAACTACGGCAATGCGATTTACGTGTCGCCTTATCAGGGCGATGACCAAGACACAGAATTAATTGCGTTGGATCGATTCGTGAATTCTCTGCATGCCCTTCCGAACTTCCGTAAACTTGAGAAGCGTGGATGGCGAACTCGGCAATTCGATACTCCCAACGCTGACGCCCAATAGATCGGGTAAGGACCGCCATCACTGGCCGACCTCTCCACACCACCTGGCATGCGGGTCCGGAGCGAACTGGAAATGGTTCATTGACAAGTGGGTGCGACAGATGGTTCTCCGCCCAGCAGCCTTCACCCCCTCGGCGGCCCCGGCAGCGCCGCGATCGCGTCGTTCTGATCTTCCAGTTCGACATGCGAGTAGACCTGCATGGTCAAGTTAATGTCGCTGTGGCGGGCCAGCGATTGTGCCAACTTCGGCCGGACGCCGCACCTCGACAGATTTGAAATAAATGTGTGCCGCGT
>CAIPEB010000462.1 GCA_903863885.1 uncultured Planctomycetaceae bacterium
ACATCGGTTTCAGCAAATGCTACGCTGACGATCACCGATCTGCGCGGGCTGAAGTACAAGACGATCGCAGGACGCACAGGCTCAGGCAGCCTGACATGGAAGGTCACCGACAGCGGCACGCCGGCCGCGGTACTGACCGAGAGCCTCTCGATCACGGTATCGGCCCGTGTTTCGCAGTTGCTGCCAGCCATCGCCGTCTCGAAAGCAAGCAGCGAGATCGTAACACCGGCCGCCTTGCAGCCGGTCGTCGCTGCAGCGATTTCTCGCTGGACTGCAGCGGGGCTTGCTCCGGCGGACGTCGCGACGCTCGCGCGAGTGCCAGTTACGATCGCCGATCTGAGCGGTTCGGGCTATCTGGGCTGCGCTTCGTCCGAAAAGGTTGTGATTGACGACGACGGAGCCGGGTTGGGCTGGTTCATCGATGTGACCCCGACAGTCGATGAGGAGTTCGTTGCGACGGGGCGCGCTCTGGCTGCAAACGCTGGCAGTTCCGCTGCATCGCGGATGGATCTGCTGACGGTGGTCATGCATGAACTGGGGCACGTGCTGGGACTGGGCGATCTGGATTCTCAGACTCGCAAGGACCAGTTGATGACCGGCACGTTGGCCGCGGGCCAGCGGCGATTGCCGGCCGCTCAGTCAATGTCGCAGCATTTGACTCGATCGTCAGATATGGCTTGGTTACTGGCCGAGATTCCCCGAAGCAAATCGTCGGCGTGGAGCGATCGTAACTCGGAGCACGAAAGAGCCACCGACCGCGTGTTCGCTGAAGCAGAGTCCCCGGCGACCGCGTCCCGCCCAGCGCCGGCGGGCATCGCGATCGAAGGCAGGTCGCGTTTGATCCGTCCGAAACGAGTCGACTCCGCGATCGAGCATGACGCGGCGTTGAGCGATCTGCTCACGGACCTGGACAACTGAGACTCAATGCGGGGGGAGGCCACGGATTGGCACGGATGGGAATGACGCGATGCGATCCCGTCCGTGTTCATCCGTGGCCTCCCGGTTTTGCCCGCAGTTGTTCCCCTGCAAGCTCAGTGGGATACTGAGCGTCTGTCATTGCTTCGACGAGGGTAATCGTGCGGGGGCAACGTAATGTCTTGCAGATGCCTGACGGCATGCTTGTGGCTTGCCTTGATCGCTGTATCACGCGGATCTGCCTCGGACCCCGTGCTCGTTTGGGGCGGTTCGGATAAGGGACGGCAGTGCCCGGATGTTGCCATCGCAGCGGACGGAAGCAGCGTCGTGGCGTGGCAAGGCACGGAACCCACCGGCGCGGGATGGGACATCTTTATTCAACGCTTTGGCGTCGACAGAAAACCCGCGGGCAAGGCGGTTCGCGTCAATGCTGACACGGCGGGCGATCAGACGCTGCCTCGTCTGGCGATGATGCGCGACGGGCAGTTCGCGGTCATTTGGGTGGAGGATCCTCGCAGTCTGTTTGTGCAGCGTTATGCCGCGGATGGAACGCGAGTTGGGGATGCGATTCGCATCGATGGTCATCAAACGGATCGTCTCTCCGCCCCGGCAATATCCGCCATGGAGGACGGCGGGTTTGTTGCGGCCTGGCAGAGCCTGGATGTAGGAGACGAGGGGTGGAATCTGTTCGGGCGTTTCTTCGGGCCTGACGGAAAGGCGTTGACTGACGAGAGACGCGTGCACGCGAGTGCCGTGCTGAATCAGATAGCCGCGTCCGTTGCGACGCTGAACGCGGGGGCGGTGGTCGTTGCTTTCCAGAACGAAAAGGGAGACAACGCGCTGTACGATATTTTGGCCGCCTACCTTTCGGCTGACGGGCGCCGTCTAAAAGACGAGTTCCGGGTCAACACGCATGTTCAATTGATTCCCTCTTACGGCAAGATGCGGCCCGCCGTGGCGTCGAACGGGACTGACCGTTTTGTGGTCGTGTGGGGCGATTTTCATGGTCGGACGCCGCAGGATGGGGACGGATATGGGGTATTCGGGCAGGTGTTCTCGTTCGACGGTCGGCGCATCGGCGAGGAATTCCAGGTGAGCGAGACCGGGCAGGGCGATCAGCACGATCCATCCGTGGCGATGTGTCCTGATGGCAGCTTTGTCGCGGCGTGGGCGAATGAAACCAAAGACGACCGGGCGGGGATCTTCGCTCGGCGGTTTTCCAGAGATGCCAGGATCGCGACGTCCGAGATGCCCATCGTCACCAGGTCGCAGGGTTACGACGTCTTGATGGACCGGTCGTTCATTGCGGTCAACTCTTCCGGCAAAGAGGCGCTGCTCGCATTTGTCGGAGAAAAATCAAAAAACGAACAGGGGGTCTTTGTTCGCTGGTTCTCAACAACCGCAGGCATTAATCGCAGCGGCCGTTAATGTAGAGTATTAGTATTACGACCCGCCGCGTATCGCACCCGGTGGAGATTAGTTAATCGCATCACCCTTTCTCCTTCCGCGATGTCGTGAATGGATCTTCTGATACAGTGTCCGAATTCTCTGTGCGGCGAATCGTACGCCGTCGACGAGACGAGTCTCGGCGGGCGCTTCGAGTGCCGCAAGTGCGGCGAGACATTCACGTTGAATCTGTCGCTGGTCGAGACTGTGCCGGGAGGAAGCGGGTTCGAGAATCCGGCTTCTTCGAGACTGCAACCCGCTTCTTCTGATCAGATTGAAGACCCGGATGGAATTGACGAGGCGAGTGCGATGGCCGCGGCCGCCCGTATCTCGGAGCCGCCGCCCGAAAAGATCGGTCCGTACCTCGTCCAGCGTCGGCTTGGTGGCGGAGCCATCGGCGAGGTGTGGCTGGCCCACGATGCGGATCTGCAGCGCGACACGGCGATCAAGACGCTGCGGCGCGAGTACTCGAAAGACGCTGAATATCTGCAGCGTTTTCTGCGCGAGGCCCGTTCCGCGGCTCGCCTGCACCACACCAACGTCGTAACGACTTATCAAGTCGGCGCCGAAGGGGACGTCGTATACATCGCGATGGAAGTTGTCGACGGCGGTTCGCTCGACCAGACGGTTGCGGATGGACGGCCGATGGATTGGCGCGAAGCGTCCCATGCGATTCGCGATGCGGCCGTCGGGCTCGCCGCAGCCCACGAGGCGGGGCTGGTTCATCGGGACGTCAAGCCGGCGAACCTCATGCGGACCAGCAAAGGCGTGACGAAAGTCGCGGATTTCGGTCTGGCGCGCGGGCGTGCCGCCGACAGCCAGTTGACTCAGCACGGCATGTTGCTCGGCACGCCGGCCTACTTGGCGCCCGAGATCTGGATGGGCCAGGAAGCCGACGATCGTAGCGACCTGTACTCGCTGATCATCACGTACTACCACTTGCTGACCGGCGCCTTGCCGTTTCATGCGCCGAACCTGCCGAGCATCGGTTATCAGCATCGCTACGAGCCGTTTCCGGATCCGAGGCAGATTGCGCCGCGGATTCCCGACGCAGCGTGCCGGGTACTGACTCGCGGGTCGAGCAAGGACCGAGGCCAGAGGTACCGGAACGGCCACGAGGTCGCCGCGGATCTGGACGCTCTGTTGTCGGTTCCTGATGAACAACTGACGTTCGGCGCCGCGTGGGAGGATCTGGGCGGGCAGGCGTGCATCGCGCAGGAAGATCGATCAGCAACAGTCCCGCGGCCCGCGACAATTTTCGCCGAGTCGGGCGCAGAGGAACAGATCGAGTCGCGCGGGCAATCGCATCGGGCTCTTGCGTTACTGCGCCGAGTCCGATCGCATCGCCGGTTGATCGCAGCCTCGGGTATCGCCGTAACGGTGCTCGTGGTGGCCGCCGCGATTGCGAACAATCGCCTCACAACGACGAAGAATGTACCGCGCGATCAGGCCGCCAAGGTTCCCGCGCGAGTGGCGACGGGCAACTCCGCGCCGCGGATGGCGACTGCTCCGTTTGACGCGGCGACGGCGAAGGAATATCAGGCTGCATGGGCCGCTTACCTGCGAACCCCGATCGAGACCACGAATTCGATCGGCATGGCGCTGGTCCTTGTTCCGCCGGGCGAGTTCACGATGGGATCGCCCATCACCGAACCGGATCGCCATCCCAACGAGAGCCCGGATTCCGCCCGGATTGCCAGGCCCTTTCACATGGGCGTTTACGAAGTGACCCAGGGGCAATACTTGCGTGTGATGGGCGATAACCCGAGCTTCTTTGGGCCGACGGGTGAAGGCAAGGCGATTGTCAACGGATTCGACACGTCGAATTATCCGGTGGAATGCGTGAGTCTGGAGGATGCCGCGGACTTTTGCCGCAAGCTCTCGGAACGTCCGGAAGAAGAGGCCGCTGGGCGCGCATATCGTCTGCCGACGGAGGTCGAATGGGAGTACGCGTGTCGCGCCGGCACGACCGCACCGTTTCACTTCGGCCTGCAGTTGAACGGCAAGCAGGCCAACTGCAATGGCAACTTGCCCTTCGGGACGGACGTGATAGGGCCGTATCTCGAACGCACGACTGCGGTCGGTTCGTACTCGGCCAATGCGTTCGGTTTGTTCGACATGCACGGGAATGTGCGCGAATGGTGCCAGGACTGGGTGGCCGACGACAAGCCCGACGCGAATGCCGCGAAACAAACTGGCGGGCCAACGCTGAAATCGGTCGGTGCACGCCGAGGCGGCGCCTGGTCCACGGATGCCGCATCCTGCCGCGCCGCGCATCGATATCGGAGCGAACCGCCCTATAGCGGCAACTACCTCGGCTTCCGTGTTGTTATGGCAATCCGGTAGTCAACGGGGAGGCCACGGATGGGCACGGATTCACACAGATGGTCGGTGTACCCGCGTGAGTCGCGAGTTGGTATTGCGGTGCGCGAGCGGTTGATAATCCGTGTGAATCCGTGCCCATCCGTGGCTTCTTCTCGTCTTGTGGATATCAACAAGAAAGCCCCACTGGTTCCTCCGGAAACCAATGGGGCCGTTTTCTACAACAGGTTGACCACACGGTCGGCCAGGCCCTTCTCGCCTAGCACGACGTTCAATTTTCCGGAGGCGATGATCTTCTCCAGAACTTCCAGTTCACGGAGACGCATCAGCGTCGGGTTGCCTTCGAGCAGTTTGGCCGTGTTCACCTGGCTGCGCACTGCCGCGGTTTCTTCGCGGCGCGCGATCAGGTTCGCTTCCGCCGCCTTCTTGGCTTCCGTTACCTTGTTCATCAGGTCTTTCATCTCGCCCGGCAGGATCACGTCCTTGATACCAGCCGAGACAATCGCCAGACCCAACTCACCGGCACGTCGCCGAATGGTCTGCTCGATGTCCTGCGTCACGGCATCCTTGTCCGTCAGGAGGACGTCCAGTTCCCTTGCGCCAACGACCGCCCGCAGCGCCAATTGCGATTCGCGGTACAGCGCCTGACGGACATCGTCCGTCTCGCGCACGGCCTTCTGCGCATCGACGACGCGGAAGGTGACCGTCGCGTTCATGCGCAGCGTGACCTTGTCGGCCGTCATGATTTCCTGACCGCCGACGTCGATCGTCGATTCGCGCATGTCCACTTCGACCAGCCGCGCGTCCGCCGCGTTCTTCCAGAACGCGTACTGGCCGGGCGGCAGCGTGTCGATGTACTGTCCGTCGATGAACAGCACGCCGACACAGTCGCGGTTGACCACGCTGATGTCCAGCGCCAGCCTTGCCGCGGTCGTCCGCGTGATGATGTTGGCGTCCTGGTGTTCGAACCGCGTCCTGCGCGCGTCAACTACTTCCACGCGCATCTGCTTGTGGCCCGTCCAGTGTGCGAACAGGCCGGGCGGCAGCACGTGCGTGAAACGGCCTTCCGTCCACACCAGGGCACGCTGATGGTCTTTCAGGTCCACCACGACGGTGTGGCCTTCCAGGGCTCCCGACTTGACGATCGCGTCGAGTTCCTTGTGAACAAGCCAAGGATCGCGCCGAGACACGATGTCGACGCGGACCTTGTCCAGCGGATCGAACAGACAGTGTTTGCCGGGTTGCAGCAGGCCGCGGAATTCGCCGTCGCGGAAGTGCAGGCCCATCTCGAAGGTGCGGATCTTGACTCGTTTGAAAAACAACATGTTTGCTCCTCCCCGGTGCCGGACCGTAAAGACTCGCTGCGGCGAGTGTTGCCGTAGCTGTCGATTAGTAATGTCTTAATAAGTGCCCCCGGAGACGCCTCCGGGCGGCGGTGCGATTGCGGATCCCAGGGACAAATCACGGAGTGCTGCTTGAGCGGTCACCGTGGCCGGTTTCCGGTTGCGTTGACAGACAGTTTCGAGTCCGGACTTGCCCGGCACGACAACGGTCAGCTGCGGCAACCGTCCGCCCGCGACGGACGAAAGCGGTATCCACGCACTGCAGGGTGTCTGTTCCTGGCGTCGTGTCACGGCGACGAGCAGGGCCGGACGCTCGCGTCTTGGCCGAAGCCAATCCACGAATGCGAGGGCGCCCCGTTCGGGTGCCGATCGGCGACTGATCATGCAAACGCCCGCCTCCCTCGGGCAACAGGTGTCGGGTACTGCCGACTCGATGGTGGTCGGTGCGGGAGTCGAACCCGCGACAGCCAGATCTTCAGTCTGGTGCTCATTCCACTGAGCTAACCGCAACGACGCCGTCATCGTCAGAATCCATGTACGGAACACACTCTGCCCAATCGGACGCCGATGGCGCGGTGCGCCGCTGGCCCGACGACGTCGAAACCTTGCTTGCCAAGTGACGCGGACGGGAATTGAACCCGTGTCGGCGAGATTGAAAGCCTCGCTGCAAAGCCATCATCGCACCGCGCCTCGCAGAACTGGAATGGTTCCGGACGATATCGAATCGCTACAGTCAAAAGACCACTGACCAGCAATCGCGGTTCGCGGGAAAGTCAAAAAAAGAGGAGGAGGCCACGGATGGACACGGACAAATGCGGGCATTATCCGGTGTTCTTATCCGTGTCGATCCGCGCTAATCCGTGGCCTTTTCTCGCCGCGTGCTATACGCGATACCGTTCCCGCAACCGTTCCGCTGCTTGAGCGATGGCGGACAGTTTTTGTTCGGCGATGAGCGCGGCGGTGATGGGGTTGTCGGCGAATGTGGCGAACCCGCAGTCCGGGTTGAAGAGGACTCGGTCGGCGCCGAAGACCTTGATTGCGTGTTCCGCGCGGGCCAGTACCTCGTCGACGGTTTCGACGCGGTCGGACTTCTGATTCACCACCCCCACCCCGATGCGGCGGTCGTCGGGCAGCGAACTGAGCACCTCCAGTTCGCCGGCCCGCGGAGTGCAAAGCTCGAGGAAAAGCGTGCCAACCGCGATTTCGGACAGCAGTTTCAGCAGCGGACGATAATCGCCGGCCAGCGCGGCGCTCTCGTCCCGTGTCCAATTGCCGCGGCAGATGTGAAGCGCGAGCCGCTCGGCGGGCAGTCCTTCGACGACACGGTTGATCAGCGACTGGGCAAAGGACAGTTCCTGCTGGACGGGACCTTTGGCGCCAAGTGCGCCGCACATGAAGCAGCGTCCTCCCGTGCCCGATCGTCCATATATGACCTCGGTCAGCACGGGCTCGTCGAATTGCACGATGCTCACGCCGGCCGCAAGCAGGAAGTGCACTTCTTCGCGCAGAACCCGCACGATGTCTTCGGCCAGATGCTCGCGCGACGGATAGGCGCGATCGGAAATGCACTCCATCCACATCGTGCGAGTGAGCAGGTACGGGCCGGGCAGGGCGACCTTGACCGGCAAGGTGGAAAGCGAACGCACGAACTCGAACTCGCGAAGAGCCAGCGGTCGCGAGCGGCCCAGCGGCCCGAAAACGGCGGGGTGACGCACCGTCTCGGCCGGAACGTCGAGGCGACTCAACTCCTCGCGGAAGTGGTCGGGATCATCGACGTAAGGCAGGAGGTCGGTGATCGGGATCAACTGACAGTTGTCCAGAATGCCGCCGACAAAGCTCGCGTAGTTGTCGCGACGTTGCTCGCCGTCGGTCAGCACATCGACCCGCGAGCGGAGTTGCGCGTCGACGACCAGCCGCACAGCGTCATTGGCTGTCTCCTGGAAATCGCTCTCGGGCAATCTGCCGGCCAAGTACTCGTGCAGCGATTGAAGCAACCAGCGAGGCCTCGGCCAGCTGCCCATGCCCATCACGGAAAGCGGTGCAATTCGGGGGGCGGCCGCAGGCCGCGGCAGGGAATCGGGGATGACAATCTGGCTGATCGGCTGAGTAACGGGTGCCGGCCCCCTGGTGCGGAGCGCGGTGTCGACGGCGGCATTCGGCGCGGACTTCGGCGGCACGAATGAACCCTTTGAAACCAGAAAACTCTGCCGGTCCGGCAGGGTGATCTGCGAGACCAGTTCGTTTCCGGTCAGCCGGCACCAGGCCGGAAGGTCTTCCCGGACGGAGGGCTCGCTCGAGAGAATCTCCAGCAATTGACCCGGTTCGAGCGGGTCAATGTGTTTTCGAATCAAGAGCAGCAGGCCGTTGCCGCAATCCAGGTTTTCGCCGTCGAATCGAACCGCCGCCCCGTAGGGATGCGAGTTGTTTTCCGTCATGGTCGCACGTCTTCCGCATCGAGTGGGACATCAGTAGCTGATGCACGGAGTTCCACCGGCTAGAAACTCAACGAGCTTCGCGCCTCCCACAATGCGGGCTCCGCTGACCACGGCGTTTTCGTCAAGACCTCGCTTCTTGAAGCACGGCGCACACACGAAGATGGTCCCGCCCGATGCGGCGAAGTTATCCATCAGCTGCTTGAGCGGAGCAAAGCCTTCTTCGTGGATATCGTCCGAGTAGCCCTGCACGGCAAGCCGCACGGCCTCGGTGCTCAGGAACACCAGCGTCTCCTGTCCGGAGCCCAACGCGGCATTGGCGACGACGAATGCCACCGTCGCGCGATCCGTGTCTTCCTTGGCGCAAGTCAGCGAAACGCAGAATTTCCCTGCCATCGTCAACCTTTCTTCTAATGCATGCAGCGTGACTGAAACTGGGACTTAAGCATACGTGTGATTCTGATACGACGCCAGCTTAAGTGCGGTGTCTAATCGCAATTTGATTCGGCATTAGTTAACTATGCGTGCTGGATGCGTCTGATCGCGTTCGCCAGCCGGTCAACCTCGTCCCGAGTATTGTAGAACGCCAGCGACGGGCGGACGGTCGCTTCGAGGCCGAATCGCCGCAGCGACGGTTGGGCGCGATGATGTCCGGACCGCACGGCGATCCCCTGCTGATCGAGCAGTCGTCCGACTTCATCAGGCCGCCGTCAATCAGGACTCGTGCGTTGTAGCGATGCACCTTCCGCAGCGTTCCTTCGAAGTGGAACACGATCAGTCCAACATCCGGATCGTTGGTCAGGTTGAACTCGCATCGGCCATTGCAGAGGTAATAACTGTTATGGAAGCCGTGCTTCGCCGCCGCACGCTTGGTTGTTCGCAGCGGAATCGATACTCGACAGACGCGTCGATGGGAACGTCCCAGCGAGGCACGGATCGAAGCGGTATGCAATCGAACTCGATTTGAAGAGCGGGGATCATCTTGCGGACCTTTTATTGGTTGGAGTCCGGAGTCTGGAGGAAGGCAAACATCTGTCCGCCTTCCGCCGCTACCGACTACCGGCGAAGCCGCTTCGTTTCAACTCCGTGCGTTAACAAGGACGGCCGGCATATCTAATGGTGAGCCATGGTATTTCACGGACGTCAGTCGCCGGCTGCGATCTAACAGCCACCGCTTCACTTGAGCATGGTGGACTAAATGCCGATCGTGGCTTGACGAAAGTGTCTGGCCACGAGGTGTTTGGCTGGTCCATCGGATCAAGTTCGCCACGCAGTTCAGGGCACGCCTGACTCTCCGGCCGACGACCTCGTAACTTACACGCTGAACGATGGGGCGGCCGAAGCAGCGGCCGAGGCGTCTGCTGCCGCGCCTGCCGATCCGCCGCCGCTTCCGTTTCATACGATCGAAGGGGTTGGCGGCGGGGCGATTACGCCGATGGCCTATCTGGTGAATCCAGGCGCCGAAGATGCCGTATTCGGCAAACCGGCAGTCGCACTGACTTATGCCAACCTGGGGCTCAAGAATCTGACTGCGATCACGGTGACTGAAACCCTGTTTCAGCGTATTGAGCTGGGCTATGCGGCCGATCGGCTTGGTCTGGGAACGCTGCCGGGCGCGATTCACGAATTCACCCAGGGCGCGGCGAACAACTACGAATTCTGAGATCAATCTATTCGCCGACGGAGCAGGCATGTCCGTCCGAGCGTGACAAACGGCGATGGTTCTGATTCCTCTCGCATCTGTCGGCCATTTGCCGTTCAAACGTTGTTGGGGTCTTTCTGCCAGAAACCGTAGGGTGGCGTCCCGGGGGAAAACCCTTTCAGCCGGTAGAGCGACTGCGCGGCAACATTGTCGTGCCGCACCTCCAGCGTGATTCTACAGCAGCCGATGCCCGAGGCATGGGATTCCACGGCGTCCAGCAGTTTGGCCGCGATGCCCCGACGACGATGGTCTTCCCGCACGTAGAGATCGTGAATGTTGACCAAGGGTCTGGCCATGAATGTTGAGTAGGCGAGAAAGCACACGGCGATGCCCACCGCCGATTCGTGTTGCCACGCAATGAACTGCAGAGCCGATGAATTACCGGCGAGATCGCGCACGAGCCGCAACTGGGTTTCCGGCGGCAGCGCGCGGCTCAATCCCATCGAGTCGGCCGCGTACGCGTTGATCAGCATGCGCACGGCATCCTGGTCGTCGCCGCGCCGAAGATCGGCGAGCCGGATTCTCAATCCGTCGTTCATGGAGCTTTCGCGGGAATTGGACGCCGCAGTGTGCGACAGAGCTGTTCGAGTTCCGTTTGCGAGATCGACCGCCCCAATCGCTCGGCCCGTTGTCGGACCGCGTTCAAGATCGTCGACAATTGCTCACGGTCCTGCAAGTGGATTCCCGATTGGGCGAGTGCCTGCTGGATGGAGGTTGTTCCTGCGTGCTTGCCGATGACGATCCGCGTCGGGCGGCCTCCCACCTGTTCACTGCAGAATGGTTGATATGCTCTCTCATCTCGCGACATCGCGCGCACGTGGATCCCCGATTCGTGTTCGAAGACGCATCTGCCGACGATCGGCTTGCGGCGGGGGATTGATTCTCTTACCAGTGCTGCGACACGGTGGCAGATCGGAGTCAACCGGGAAGTCCGAATTCCGATATCGAAACCGGTGGTGATTCCGAGCGACATGGCGACTTCCTCCAACGGAGCGTTGCCGGCACGCTCGCCGATACCGAGCACGGTGACATCCACACACGATGCGCCTGATTCGATAGCGGCAACGCTGTTAGCCGTTGCCATTCCCAGGTCGTTGTGAGCGTGAAATCCCAGCGTTACGTCCGGCAGCGCCGCGTGAAACTCCGCAATCCGATCCGCCGTCTGCCGCGGATTCCAGACTCCCACGGTATCGGCAAGCCGGATCCGATGGGCACCAAGCGAAGCGGCCTCCGACGCCCATTCAAGATGCCAGGATGAATCGCCCCTTGAAACATCCTGGATGCCCACGGAGACATAGTCGAAATAGGCGGCGGCGCGCGGAATGATGGACTTGATCTGGTCATCGACCCATTGCCGCGTCCTGCCAAGCGAGTTCAACAGAATCGAGGAGCCGGGCAGGGACAGATGCACGGCGGGGACGCGACATCCCGCTGCCGCATCGAGATCCGAGTCGCTCAAGCGGCACCAGACGGCCAGGCGACAGGAGAGGCGAAGAGCGGCGATGGCGCGGATCGTCTCGATCTCCGTCTCGCCCATCGCGGGCGTTCCGACCTCCAGTTCGCCGACTCCCGCGTCGTCGAGCAGGCTCGCGATCTCCAGCTTGGTCCGTCGGGGAAAAACGACGCCGGGAGCCTGTTCACCGTCGCGCAGCGTTGTATCCACGAGCCAGATCATTGACATTCAACCAGCCAGCAATTCGGGGACGGGTTCGCCTTGCTCAAGCGCGTCGAGGATGACATCCATCTTTTGTCGGGTCACTCCGAAGTACCACCAGCCGGCCGGATAGATCACGACGATCGGTCCCCGTTCGCACTGTTTCAAACAGCCTGTGCTCGAAACCAGCGCATCAATGCCTCGGTCGGCGATTTCGCTCTCCAGCATTTGCAGAAGGTCTACCGCGTCCTTCCGATTGCAGACTCCCTGAGGATCTCCGCCAACGCGAAAGCTGTTACAGACAAGGACATGATAGGTTGGCTTTTCCATAAGAGACTCCGGTAGTGAGGAAGAACTTGTCTGGAACGAAATCGTCTGTGGCGAGTGCCTCGTGAGTTGCAGGTCCCCGACACCGTCCGGCATTTCGGTTTCAAATCCGCGGCGCCGATCATCCGCATCCTTGCCCCGATCCGCCGCAGGTGACTCCGGCACTGCACTCATGTTGCCGACGAACGGGAGCGCGAATCTCGGTTCCCTGATAGACGGCCTCGAGACCTTCGTCGATCAATCCCTCCATCATGTGGACCTGGATCCCGTGCTGCCTCAACACTTCCCGAGGGTAAGGGCCTGCGCTGGAAACCAGAATTGCCCGGCAGTCGGACAACCGTTCAGCCAGCGCATCCCACCGCAATTGTCGGCCGCCCGGTTGCGGCGTCTCGCGAGTTTCGACCAGTTCGTATGAGTTGCCGTTCGCCGCGAAGATATGCAACTCTCTGGCTTCTCCCAGGTGGAGATTGACGAGCACGCCTTCAAGTGTTCCGACGGCGACGTAAGGCCGGTCGTCCTTCGGTTCGGCCGGTTGCCTTGCTGCATGAAGCAGCGACTCGCGGACAGGCGCGGGAATCGGTTCTCCCAACAGCCCGATCGCATCGGCCCGGCATCGCGTGCAGTGCTGCATCAGCGGCAAGTGGGTTTCGGCCTCGGCGCGGGCCGCAGCCAGGACGTGCGGGGCAACTTCGCCGAGCGATCCGAATGGCGTCTCCGGCACGGAGACCATGGGGATGCAGTTGAAGAGATCGGCTCCGCACTCAGTCACCGTGCGGGCAATCTGGCCTACGTGATGTTCGTTGATCCCGGGGATCAGGATCGTGTTGATCTTGACGATGATGTTTCTCGCACGGAGTTCACGAACCGCAGCGAGTTGCCGGTCGAGAAGGATCTGCGCCCCTTCGAGTCCGTGGCAGGGAATTCGCCGATCGCGAATCCAGAGGTAGATGCGGCTGCCAATCCGGGGATCGACCGCGTTGATGGTCAACGTGACGTGGCTGACGTTTAAGTCGGCCAGTTCGGGAATATAGGGTGCGATGGCCAATCCGTTAGACGCGACGCACAGGACCATTTGCGGGCATTCTCTCCGCACCAGTCGCAGCGTCTCGAGCGTCGCATCGGGATTGGCAAACGGGTCACCCGGTCCGGCGATGCCGACGACCTTCAACCGATCGTCGCGGGCGAGCGCGCCGCGCAGGTATTCGAGAGCCTGCTGCGGAGTGAGGACGGCAGCGGTCACGCCGGGCCGGGATTCGTTGACGCAACTGAACCGCCGATCGCAGAAATTGCACTGGATATTGCAGTCGGGGGCCACCGGCAGATGAACTCGGCCGAATCGATGCCGCGCCTCGGCGTTAAAGCACGGATGAGTAGTGAGGTCTGGTGCCATGGAGCGGTGTTCCGGTGCGGTGATTCCTGCGGTCGCACTACATGTACGCGTATCCCACGGTGGACGAATCCTGTTTCGACTCAATCAGTGCGTTCGCGATACGATCGAACAACTGTTGCGCTCCCCGATAGCCGAAATGGAGCGTACGATTTCCATCGATCCGGTCGTGAATCGGAAAGCCCACTCGGATCAGAGGAACGTTCAGCTTCCGCGCCAGCCCATAAGCTTTGCTGCTGCCGACGATCAGGTCGGGCCGCCGGCTTCGCACTTCCTCTTCAATCTCCAGGTAATCCGATGCCTGGCACACGGCAATCTCTGCGGCTTTGTCGGGGATCTCCGACTTCACGGCCGTTCTCAAACGACCGCTGCTTCCTCCCGACCCGCAAACGACCGGAGTGATACCCAACTCCGCCAGAAACACGGCCAAGCCGATCACGAGATCTTCATCGCCAACCACGGCGGCTCGCCGCCCCGACACGTACTTGTGACCGTCCACCAGAGAGTCGAGCAGACGTCCTCGCTCGGCTGCGTGCGGCGCGGGCGTGCATCGACCCGTGATCGACTCGAGAGTGTGGAACAGCTCGTCGGTCTTCCGAACGCCGATCGGCGGAGACAGGCGATGGCGCGGAACGGAGCAGGCTTCCTCCAGCCACGCGGCGCCCGTTTCACTCGCAGAGGCAACGTGTGTGAACTCGATGCTCGCGCGAGCGCTGCCGGTGCGACGGATGTCGTCGACCTTGGTGCCGCCCGGCGGGATCAGGTGGTACTCGCGCCAGGTCGTTCCGTCGAGCGTTTCGCTGTAATCCGGCAGCAGCGTGTGCGGAAGTTGAAACTCCCGCACGATCTCCTTGAGATATCGCAAGTCTGCGGGGGAGCACATCGGCGCGAACAGGTTCACGTGCTCCGCCGGAGACCCTCTTTCGGCGAGTTGAGCCACCATAGCGCGCACGGCGGCCACGTAGCCGTCCGCGTGACTCCCGCAGTAACTCGGCGTCGAGACGTGCACGATCGGTGCGGATACGAGTCCATCGTCCGGGAGACCTCGCAGATGCATGGCCGGGTCCTCGCCGATCGTCTCGGCCAGGCAGGTTGTTGCAATGCCGATCATCGCGGGATGGTACTGGCGGGTCACATTGGCCAGGCTCTTGAGCAGGTTGTCCCGGCCGCCGAAGATCGTGGTTTCCTCCGCAAAACTGGAGGACGCGATGTCGATAGGTTCCTTGAAATGACTGATCATGTAACGGCGAATATACGTCGCGCAGCCCTGCGAGCCGTGCAGGACCGTGCGCGAGCCTTCGACGCCGGCGAACGCCACACATGCGCCGAGCGGCGTGCATAACTTGCAGGCGTTCCGCGTCGCCGCGACTTCAAGCGCGGCCGGTGTCACAGCAGCTTCGCAGTCGGCACTCATGACGCGACTCCTCAAATCACGGCGTTGGCCGGAGGGACCGGCGCGCCGCAACACATCGGCAGGGTGCAGCGGCCGCAGTCGTGTCCGCACTGGTCGAGCGGCGCAGCAGTCGTTTCCCGGCGCGAACTCCGAATCAGTTTCCATACGGGGCTCGTCACGGTTGCGTGGACTTCCCGCGCGAAATTCAACATGCCTTCGAACCCCGCGAGGCACGTCTTCCGTTCGTGATTGTGGTCGCAGAAGCCGACGCCGAGTTTGTATGCGACGGGCCGTTCCTTGACGCCGCCGATCAGCAGTTCGACGCCTCTTTCCTGGATGAATTTGGCCAGTTCAAGCGGATTGGTATCGTCGACCAGAACCGTATCGTCGTCGCACAACTCGCGCAATGCCTGATAGTCGTCCGCATTTCCGGTCTGCGTTCCCGCGAGAACGGTTTTCATTCCCAGGGTTCGCAGCGAACGTACGAGGGAAAAAGCCTTGAAGGCGCCGCCCGTGTAGACGGCAGCCCGCTTACCTTCAAGGCCTGAACGCAAACGGCGGATTTCGGGGAGGATTCTCGTGACTTCCTCGCGGACCATGATGCGGGCGCGCTCCATCATGGCCGCATCCCGGAAATGATCGGCGACGTCGTACAGCGCTTTCGACATATCCTCGATCCCGAAGTAGGACACTCGCAGGAAAGGAATGCCGTATTTGTCTTTCATCGCACGCGCGAGGTGGGTCATGGCTCCCGAACATTGAACAACGTTCAGCGCCGCGCCGTGTGCGCGCCGAATGTCGTCGACGCGACCGTCGCCCGTGACCGTGGCCACGACCTGCAGCCCCATGCGCTCGTAGTAACGGCGAATCGCCCAAGTTTCGCCGGCAATGTTGAAGTCGCCGAGGACATTCAGGCTCCGCGGACCGATGTCGCGGGTCGGGCCGGTGCCGACTAGCTCGCCGAGCGCCGAGCACGCGGCCTGATACCCGTCCTTCTTGGTTCCTTTGAAACCTTCGGAATGAACGGCCAGCACCGGAATCTGCTGCTCGGCTCCCACTCGCTTGCAGACCGCTGCGACGTCATCACCGATGACGCCGACAATGCACGTGGAGTAGACGAATGCCGCCTTCGGCCGGTAGATGCCGATCAGGTCGGTCAATGCGCCGTACAACCGCTTTTCGCCGCCGAAGATGACATCCATTTCTCTCAGGTCGGTGGAGAAACTCATGCGATGCAATTCCGGTCCGGACGAGAGCGAGCCGCGAATGTCCCAGGTATAGGCGGCACAGCCGATGGGACCGTGCACCAGGTGCAGCGCGTCGGCAACAGGGTAAAGCACCACTCGCGACCCGCAGAACACGCAGGCCCGCTGACTGACTGAGCCCGCAGCGCTGTGTTTGTCGCAGTCCATGCGGAACGGTTCAGTTCCGCAATTGACCTGCCGCTCGCGCTCCTGAAGGATGTTGATCATGGTTCTGGCCGCTCACTTCTGGCAACTGCGTCCTTTGCCGTTCTCGCAGACGCCGACCAGTACGCTCGACGCTTTGAGCACGGCCCAGGCCTCGCCGCCCACCGCGAGTTCCAGATCGGCCACGGCCTCGTTTGTGATCATCGCAGTGATGACAGGCGTTCCTGACAAATGGATCTCGACGAGCGAATTCAGGCTGCCAGGCACGATCTTCGTGATCTGCCCCTGCAGTTTGTTGCGAGCGCTGATCTTCATGGCACTGCTTTCAATCAGAGTGTGAGTTCGAATTGTTCTTCCGGAGACTCCCGGTCGATCTTGTCGAGCGTGACCTGGAGAATCTGTTCGAGCAGCCTTATGGCGCCGGCATATCCCACGGTCGGAATGTACTGGTGTCCCACACGGTCCAGCAGCGGGAATCCGTGCCTCACGAACGGGATGTTCTCGTCCCGCGCGATGTACTTTCCGTACGTATTCCCGATCAGCAGGTCGACGGGCTCGTTCTTGATCCATTGATGCATGAGGAACATGTCCGCCCTCGGTCCCTGGCGGACCTGCGCCTCGCTCTTGCGGTCTCCAAGGACTTCGCCCATGCGTTTGAGAAACTTGGTTCCGGGAGTGCCCGTCACGACGTACTTGGGCAGTATGTCGATCGTCATGAGAAACTGGCTGAGGCTTGCCAGTTGATCCGGATCACCCCAGAGCGCTGCCGTGCGGCCGTAAAAGTACTGATGCATGTCGGTGATCAGATCGAGCAAGCGGCCTCGCTCGTCCGCGATCTCCCGCGGCACCTTTCCGCCGTTGTATTTGCGCAGCGCCATGATGAAGGCATCCGTGGCATGCAAGCCGATGGGCAGCGGAAGCACCGTGTTCGGAACCCGGCAGCGCGTCGTGAGCTGAGCTGCGGCGGGTCCCGAACACACGGGTCCCAAGGCTATGGTCCCGATGGAATCTCCCGTCGCGCGGAGTTGATCGACGGTCACTCCGCCGCGAGGAAACAGTTCGTGTTTGCCTGTTTGCGGGCAGTCCAGTACGCCTGACGTGTCGGGAAAGACAATGGCCTCGAGCCCCATCAGTCGCACGATGCGTTTGATCTCCCGCATGTCGGCCGGCTCGACCCAACCCGGAATCACGTTGATCCGGCCAGCGACTTTGTCGGGCGATGCCGACGCGGAGAAGTAGTCCACCATGGCGGTGGTCATATTGGCAAAGCCCGTGCAGGCGGAGCCCACGTAGCTCGGCGTGTTCGCATGGATGACGTACTTTCCCTCGGGAATCAGCCCCTCTTCAGTTGCCTTCTGGACAATCTGCGGAATGTCGTCGCCGATCGTTTCCGACAGGCATGTCGTGTGAACTGCCACAACGTCGGGCTCGTAAGTCGTGAAAGCCGTCTGCAGTGCCTGGTGCAGATTTGCCTGCCCGCCAAAGACCGACGAACCTTCCGTGAAGGAACTGGTGGCGGCCATCACAGGCTCTTTGTAGTGCCGGCTGAGCGTGCTCCGATGATACGAGCAGCAGCCTTGGGAGCCGTGGCTGTGCGGCAGGCAGCGGTGGATGCCCAAAGCGGCGTACATCGCTCCGATCGGCTGGCACGTTTTCGCCGGATTGATGGTGAGCGCTTGCCTTTCCGTGATCGTCCCGCCGTGTGTGTGTCGCAGCAACGTCATTCGGATACCTCCTTCACCGGCGAAATCTCGTCCCAGGGAGCCGGAATGTGCGACCAGATTCTCGCGTTCACCATGCGGTCGATCTCCGCATAGAAGTTGACAGCTCCCTGAAAGGCCGCGTAGGGACCTCCGTAGTCGTAGCTGTGCAGTTGTTTGCAGGGCACGCCCATCTTCTGCACCGCGTATTTTTCCTTGATTCCCGCGCAGAACACGTCGGGGCGGATTGCTTCGATAAGCCGTTCGGTTTCGTACTGGCTGATGTCATCGATGATGAGTGTCTGCTCCTTCATGTCGATCATGAGCCCGTCGTAATCGTGAAACCGATAGCCGCGCTGTTCGGCCTTCCGCGCCATCTCGGGACCTTCCGGGCGAAACTTGTCCGGGTCGGGCTGGACGTTCATTTCTTCAATGTTCCGGCTGTCCGCGTCCACTTTGATAGATGGAATAACACGTCGCCCTTCGTAGTCGTCGCGGTGCCCGAACTCATAGCCGGCTGCCACGGTTTCCATGCCCAGTTCGCTGAAGAGTTCCTGATAGTGATGAGCGCGGCTGCCGCCGACGAACAGCATGGCCTTCTTTCCCGTGCAACGCGGCCGATACTTCTTCTGCGCGGCCGCCACCGCGGGGTACTCTTCGCCGATGACTCGTTCCACGTTTTCCGAGAGCTTGTCGTCTTGAAAGAAATCCGCGATTTTCCGCAACGACTTTGCCGTAGCCGTTGCGCCAATGAAGTTGACTTTGATCCATGGAACCCCGTATTTCTTTTCGATCATGTCGGCGACGTAATTGATCGAGCGGTGGCACATCACGCAATTCAGCTTGGCCATGTGCGAGTTGGCGAACTGATCGTAGGTCGAATTGCCCGAAAACGTCGCCACCAGATCAATTCCGCATCTGCGGAAAAGGTCCTCGATCAGGAACGAGTCTCCGCCGATGTTGTATTCGCCCATCAGATTGACGGCCCATCGTCCGCGCGGCTTGTCGTTTTCACCGATCACATGCTTGAAGATCTGGTTGTTCGCAATGTGGTGTCCCGCGGATTGACTGACGCCTTTGTATCCCTCGCAGGAAAACCCGAAGATGTTGATCCCCAACTTTTCCTTCATGCTGAGAGCGACCTGGTGCACGTCGTCACCGATCAGCCCGACCGGGCAGGTCGAGAAGACCGCGATCGCCTTGGGATGGAACAGGTCGTAGGCCTCTTGAATGGCTTGAGAGAGTTTCTTCTCGCCGCCGAAGATAATGTTCTCTTCCTCCATGTCCGTGGTGAAACAGTAGGTGATGAAATTGTCATGCTCGTCGGTGGGAGCGTGCGTCTGATTGCGGCGCGTGAGCCAGGAATAGTAGCCGCATCCTACCGGGCCGTGCGTGATGTTCACGATGTCCCGGGTCGGGCCGAGTATCACGCCCTTGCACCCCGCATAACAGCAACCTCTCTGGGTGATGATTCCCGGAGCGGTTCGGGTGTTGGCGGCGATGACCGGCAAGACCTTCGCGCCATCCGCGTCCAGCTGCTTCTCATTCACAATGATCTGTTTTTCCCGCTTGCGTCGGGTCTTGGCGGGATAGTTCTCCAGCATCTTTTTCCGGACGCCCGCCGCATCGATCGACTCATTCGGCGTAACCGGGGTCGCGGTATCGGTAGTCGGCGCAGACACGGGGCCGCTCCTTTCAGCAAGATAAGTCCGATATGTTTCTTCCGCTGCATTCCCTACGCCGCCGCGGCTTCGAGGATTCCGAATTCCAGGAGCAGGGATTCCAGTTCTTCGATCGACAACGGCTTGGGAATGACGAACATCTGGTTCGAGTCGATATTGCGGGCAAGCGTCCGGTACTCATCCGCCTGCGGACAGGTCGGATTCCATTCGATCACCGTCTGGCGGCGAATCTCGGCTCGCTGGACGTCGTTGTCGCGGGGCAGGAAGTGGATCATCTGCGAGCCCAGACGACGGGCAAATTCGTCGATCATTTCACGCTCGTTATCGACTCGACGACTGTTGCAGATGAGGCCGCCCAATCGAACTCGGCCCGCCTCGGCGAACTTCACGATCCCCTTGCAGATGTTGTTCGCGGCATACATGGCCATCATTTCGCCGGAGCAGACGATGTAGATTTCCTCCGCCTTGCCCTCGCGAATCGGCATCGCGAAGCCGCCGCAGACAACGTCGCCCAGCACATCGTAGAAAGAATATTCAAGCGCCTCGCTTTCGTCGTACGCACCAAGCTGCTCCAGCATGTTGATCGACGTAATGATCCCGCGCCCGGCACAACCTACTCCCGGCTCGGGCCCGCCCGATTCGACGCACAGAACGTCGCCGAACCCCGGACGACGGATTGACACGAGTTCAACGTCTTCGCCTTCTTCGCGCAGCGTGTCGAGCACCGTTTTCTGCGCGAGACCGCCGAGCAGCAGTCGCGTTGAATCGGCCTTGGGATCGCAGCCGATGACCATGATTTTCTTGCCCATTTCCGCCAAGGCCGCGACGGTGTTCTGCGTCGTCGTCGACTTACCAATGCCACCTTTTCCATAGATCGCGACTTTGCGCATCGATGTTCTCGCTCTCTGTTGAGGAGTCCGTTTCTGGTAAGCCACCGTTCACGATGCCGGTGGTCAAACGGACCATTGCGAACGGCGCGCCGCAATTTCAGGAAACTGGAATGGCGACCGGATTTGCCCCGTTCTGCCAGAAAAAAGGCCTGTTTTGCAGCATTAGCTAACGCTCTGAGCCTTGCGGGCCGAGCACGGGCCGCTTTGGCGGAACAGGCGGAGACAACAATTATGTTGCTCCCGGAGTCTCAAAGTCGCGGACGTACGGCACGCCGGGCAGCCACGATCATGCAGCGTAAGGGCTTGCGCGTCACACCGCGTCAGCGACAATTCTGTAGCACTCCGCTTACGGACAGACGAAATTGTTCACCCGTAGTACGGATCAGGTAATCCGCCCCAAATGATCGAGGCAAGCTGGCGGTCCTGCCGCGCCGTGCAGGGAACGCGCGGAAAGCGTCGTCAGGTGGACGGGAACGTCGAGCAATCGATCTGGAGATTGCGGAGTTTGTAGCGGATCATACGGGACGTGATGCCCAGTTCGCGCGCCGCAGCGGCTGCGTTACCCGCATTCCGTTTCAATGCATCCGTAATCATGTCGCGCTCCAGCGCCGCGACACGCGACTTCAATGAGCCGGAATCCACGATTCCCTGCTGCTTGGGCATGTACAGCGTGGGAGGCAGGTTGTGGCTGTGAATGACACCGTCGTCGCTCAGGACGACGGCGTGCTCCACGCAGTTCTCCAATTCGCGAACGTTGCCGGGCCAGTGATAGACCATCATGGCATTGATTGCGGGCGTACTGATCCGTTCGATCGGCCGATTCATGCGGCTTCCGTATTTCTCGGCAAAGTGATTGGCGAGGAGCAGGATGTCGTCGCGCCGCTCGCGCAGCGGCGGCAGGTGGATAGGAAAGACGTGAATGCGGTAACAAAAGTCCTGGCGAAAGTGGCCCTCCTCGACGGCTTTCTCCAAGTCGCGATTCGTGGCGGCCACAATCCGCACGTCCACCCGCCGCGACTGATTGCTGCCCACACGCTCGAACTCGTGCTCCTGCAGCACCCGCAGGAGTTTGACCTGGAGCGCCGGCGAGAACTCGCCGATCTCGTCGAGGAACAGCGTGCCTCCGGCGGCCGCTTCGATGCGACCGTGCCGCTCGTGGGTCGCGCCCGTGAAAGCTCCGCGTTCGTGTCCGAACAGCTCGCTTTCCAGTAGATTCTCGTTCAACGCGGCGCAGTTCACTTTGATGAAGGGGCCTTTTGCCCGTCCGCTCGCGAAGTGCACGGCCGATGCGACGAGTTCCTTTCCCGTGCCTGATTCGCCTCGTATCAGGACGGTTGTGTCGTTCGGTGCGACCTGACGGATTCGCAGATAGACACGACGCATTTCGTGCGAATTGCCCAGAATGTGTTCGGGACGAAATCGCTCCTCCAACGCATCGCGCAGACTCAGGTTCTCGGCGCGCAGCGACTCTTGTTCCTCATGCTCGATCCGACGGGCTCGAACGTCATAGCTGATCATGCTCGCGATGATCGTCAGGCACCGTTCGATACCGGACAGTCGGGAGATCTGTTCCGTCGGCACATCGACGGCAAGTGTTCCCACGGGCCTGCCGTCCAGCAGAATCGGGACGCACACGAACCCGGCGTCATCGGCAGAGCGAAGCCGGCGAACGTGAATGCGATCCCGAAAGCGAGGCTCTGCGGCAATGCTTGGAACGAGGACCGGGGCGCCGGTGGCAAACACTTCCCCCGTGATTCCCTCACCGGGAGAGTAGGCCGCGGTATCGACGACTCCGGATGAGTCCGGGTGCGCGGCTGCCACGTGAAGTTGCTCACCGTTCGGGGCGAGCAACATGATCGTGCCGCGAATCAGCTCCAGCTGCGCATCGAGCACACCGAGAATCTCCCGCAGTGTCTCGCGCTGCGCGCATCGATCTGCAAGCACTTGAGCGATGCGGTACAGCGCCGCCATCTCGCGTTCGCATCGCTCTTTCTCCTCTGCGCACGCGACTACGGCTGCTGAAGTGCTTGGCAATAGACAGCCATCTGCACGCGAATTGTGCACCGGCGGCAGCGAAACACGTCCAACGGTCATGAATGTCCGGATAGCTCCAAATTGCCGCCCGCGGCGTTTTTCTCGCCGATTTGCCCGCAGCTTCATGCCGCGCTCGTCGTTCCCAGGCAAATCGATGCCGCGGGGAACACTCACACGTAGCAATCCACATGCCATTTCGCGATGATCGGCGGCCCGTTCGGGGTTGATTTGTGCATGCGTACACTATCGTCACTCCCGGTGCCGCCGGCGAAGCACGCCGCGCCTCAGCCTCCGGTCGCAGCACGACACGTCAGGGCTGCGACGCGAGCACGGCCGGCTGCAGATGGGCTGCCGGGATTCCGATAACGGCGATGTCGGGCAATCGTCCCGCCACGATGAATCCCAGGTGCATCAAGGCCGTGTCAATCGCGTGCGCCCGTGGAATCCCGGAGCCGACGATTTGTGCGAAGCGACAAGAGTCGTCAGAATCTCGGCAGCCGTACTTCTTAATCCCAATTGTTTTCGGAGTTCACTTTGGAACATGCGTGTCGCAGTTGGATCAAACAATCGCGGGGTTGCCGTCCGAGACAAGGTCATTCGCCTGCTCCAGCAATTGCACCACGTCGTCGAGCAGGTTGAGATTCCGAACCATCAAGCCGCTGAGTACCCCGAAATTGCGGCGAGCGTAGCCATGCGAGTGCAACGGGGCGAGGCCGACTGTGGAGTGTTGATAGGTCGGTCGGGGATGGGCATGTGCATCGTGGCCAATAAGTTCCCCGGCGTTCGAGCTGCGGTATGCCAGGACGAGTTTTCGGCGGATTCGAGCCGACGGCATCTCGATGCCAACGTCATTTGCCTGTCGGCCGAACTTGTGGGCAACGAAATGATCGACCGGATTGTCCGAGTCTGGCTTCAAACTCCGTTCGATGGTGGTCGGCATGCTCGGCGTATCGAGAGAATCGCACTATTGGAGCGGGGGGGCGCTCCGTGATGGGCACCGTCCGGCGGTTTCGTAGTTTTCCCGTGTCGGTTCGAGCGGTGCCTGATTGGTCGCCCCCTTTTATTGGCCGGCACCAAAAGGAGCCATTCTCTCTCGCGCAGACATTCAGCGATCAACCTGAGCTAGTTCTCTGGCCGGTGTGGCGGGGCCGTTTGGTTGTACCGATTTGGCCGGCGGTCCCACCGCCCGGTGGCTTCCGATCCCATGACGCCAGGTTGCCTTCCGTTCGGCGCCGTCTCACACCCGGGATGCTCTTGACGCTCGATCCGGGTCGGCGATGATGTCGCAGGCGTCTTCAATGCCGATGGATCGGCGCACAGACTCTGGCGACAAACACGTCTGTTCCTGTTCTTCGGGTGAGAGCGGCGAGTGTGTTGTCGTCGACGGGGGGATGATCAACGACTTGGCGTCGTCGATGTTCGCCAAGTCGCTGAACATCTTGACGCTGTTGATCAGTTTGGCACCGGCCCTTCCGCGACAGAACAGTAGGATGCCACGGGCGATCCGGTGCCGGTGCGAGCTCCTGGTCGTAACCAAAAAATGAAAAAGGACCGCGCTTCAGCCTTCCGTCACATGTGGGCACGCCATGCACGCGACGGCAGGTCGAGGCGCGGCCCTCGTTGCAGCCGCCAGACCCTCAGCCCTTCGGATCATGCGTCTCCGGTTGACCGGTCTTCGCGATCACCAGCCCTCCGAGCTATCGACCGCCATTACTTTCGTGCGATCGTGACCTGTTGTCTTGATCCGGTGACAACGTAGGTCCGTTCGCTACGCAGCAGTTTTCCGGGATCAACTGGGCCACTTTCCTGACTATCGAAGTACAGGACAACCGGCACGTCGTTTCCGCTCGGGCTTCCTCCAAACTCCCATCGCACGAGTCGTTTAGAGCCATCGTAGAACTTCTCGAATGACTCGCGGAACTCCACACCCGGGACGAACGCCCGGAGTGCCACGGATTCGCCGATCCCTTCCTTCAGCGCGTTGAGCAGCAGGAACAGTGACTGCTGTTTATCGCGGAGTGCGGACGGCAGGGACTTGTCCACGACACCCTGCTGCGCTTCTGGTTTGTAGACCGTATCCGCCGCAGTGCTGCTGCAACCCGCCACGCCGACAACTGAAACGGCAAGCAAGAGCAGGGCAATAGTCTTCTTCATGGTTTGGTCTCCGTTGTCAAAAGTCGCTGTTGAATACCTCGGAACCGTTTCGGCTGCCACAGGACCACCATACGTTGCGGTCGATAGTGCTCGGTGCGAAGCGGACGGAGCCGTCCACGGCGGCAACGTTGACGCCGCCCGGATGGCGACTCGATGCCGTGGTAGCGGTACCCTTGTAGTTCATTCGCACGTTCAGTGCTCCGGCCCCCCCAGTCACGCAACTCTTGCCGTTGGGCGTGTTGACATGGTTGTATCGCGACACCGCGTAATTCCCCACGTACCAGTAGCGTCCGGCATAGGACCACTGCTGCGTGGCGGCTGTGGGAACCAGCGACTGGCAGGCATCGAACAGCAATTGACGATCGGCCGGCGTCGGATCGGCCGGGGCATAGGCCACCTGAAAATAATCCCCTGGAACCGAGATCTTCGCCTGGTCGCCATCGCCAAGCAGGGCTTCGGAAATCAATGCGGTGTTCGACGTGCCGTCGCGAACGTCCGAGATGCGGACGATCTGGTTGGTCACGAAGATACCGTTGTTGTGCTCGGGGCTCGCTGCGATATTGATCACCGAGCCGGAGAGAATCCATCCCGTATCGCTGCCGCCGCACCCGCGGTAGTTCGTTCGACCATGGCCCACCGCATTACCCGGATCGGCGGGGTTGGTCATGCCGTCGGAATCCGTCGGGCAGTAGTTCAGCGAGAACTTCGCTCCGTAAATCAGCGGGTTCTGCTGACCATTTGCGGCGGAGAAGTCGAGGTTTGAGTAGACATTTCCCTGCTCGATGTACGGGAGCACGGACGCCTGGAAACTCCAGCGGTAGCCGCCCTGCGCAGGATCAATGCGTCCGAACGGAAAGGCGTTGTAGGTCGAATGGTAGTTCTGGCAGCCCAGAGCCCACTGCTTCAGATTGTTCGAGCACTGAAACCGCCGCGCCGCTTCGCGCGCGGACTGCACCGCCGGTAACAAGAGCGCGACCAGAATCCCGATGATGGCGATAACAACCAGCAACTCCACCAGTGTAAAGCCGCCCCGGAGACGATTGCGGCGATCCATTTTCACGGGCGGACGCACCGCCCTTCCTGCGAACAATTCTGACATGCTTCCCTCCTAACCTTGACCTTTGCATCAGTGACGTTCCAAGCGACTGCACAAGGCGACCTGCGTGCCGTTCCGGGTTCATGAGGCGCGGAAGAGAGGATCTGAAGCCGCAAAGTGAGGCATCGGACAACAACTCGGACATGCCTGTTTCGCGGAACGGCCGCATTTCGCCGCCCCGCTATTCGCAAGATGCGTGCCATCAAATCGGGAACCAGAATATGATTCTTATATTTACGGAATTAGGCGTATGATCCGCCAAATATGGGCGGCTGCCAGAATCTATGGTCTGCTGTCGCAACATATATGGTAGCCTCTGACGACGTAAGACCGTCACCGCGTCAGTTCACGATAGGTGCACCCCGCGGGGCCTGGAGCGAATTCCGCTCGAGGCAAGAGCCATTGACGGAAATCCGTGCTCTGTGCGGATGTCCCAGCGACAGTGACGTCGCTAGCGTGGCTGGGAGCATCGGCATTCGGAAGAAACCGCCCGCGGCCGCAGGAGGCGGCATGCGGTCCAAGAAATGGCACGTGATTCACGCCGTTTCGACGAAGACTGCGCGTGTCCGGAATCTGAAGAACTGATGCACGGAGACAGCTGAGTCGACGGAACCACCGCGCCGTATCAAGACGACCTGCTCGACTTCACACTTGCGTGACAGGTTTGTGCAAAGTGATTGGCCAGTGTGCAAGCGGCGCTCCGATCCGCATCGTGGCCTCTTCGCGTGTGAGGTGTCAGGCCACAACACTGTGCGTGCGCGATGCGGCGGAGATGGTTGATTCCATTGCGGCGGCCAATATCTCTTAATGTTGACTGTTTCCTCCAGAATGCCTCGGGCCGTGGCAAGAGCTTCCACCACCCCCGCACAGAACGCGGTATCGATGATTCCGTCACGGGCATTCCGGCATATGGTCTGGATTCGTTGCCGGGCTCTCAGCAGGGTTTTCCAATTCAACGCGAGAAATCACGTCAATTCGGCAAGATGTGACTGGGCGGCACGCCAAGTGCTTCGCGGGAGCAGCGGTGTTAGAGTTGAAGCAGTGCTGAAGTGGGAGCAGCGTCCGTTTGTTCTTTGGAGGTGACCTGATGCGACTTGCATGGTGGGCCGAGCGAGTTGGAGCGATTGCGGCGTCCGTGGCGGCGATGGCGGGGGGCGCTGTGTTCTCCGCCGAGACGGCGCCGAAGCCGAACATCGTGTACATACTTGCTGACGACTATGGATGGGCTGATGTGGGGTACCATGGCGGCGAAATCAAGACGCCGAATCTCGACAGGTTGGCGGGCACGGGCGCCAAGCTGGAACAGTTCTACGTACAGTCCGTGTGCACGCCGACACGGGCGGCCCTGATGACGGGGCGCTATCCGTCTCGACTGGGGCTCCAGGTCGGCGTGGTGCGTCCGTGGGCACAATACGGGTTACCGCTCGAGGAGCGGACGCTTCCGCAGGCTCTGCAGGAAGCCGGCTATGAGACGTACATCACCGGCAAGTGGCACCTGGGGCACTTTCAACCTGCCTATCTGCCCACGCACCGCGGGTTTGGTCACCAGTACGGCCACTACAACGGAGCCATCGACTATTTCACGCATCAGCGGGACGGCGGATTGGATTGGCACCGCGACGACAAGGCGTTGCGCGAAGAAGGTTACAGCACGAATCTGATCGCCGGGGAAGCCGTCCGAATTCTGAAGGAGCATGACCCGCAGAAGCCGCTCTTTCTGTATGTGCCATTCAATGCGGTTCATGCGCCGCATCAGGTTCCGGAAAAATACACGGCCCCCTATCCGAAGCTTCCCGAACCGCGTCGCACTTATGCGGGAATGGTCGCCGCGCTGGATGAGGCGGTCGGCCGGATTGTTGATCAACTGGATTCCGGCGGTTTGCGAGACAAGACCTTGATTGTGTTTCACAGCGACAACGGCGGTCCGTACCCGGGAGAGGTCACAAGCAACGGTCCGCTGCGCGGAAGCAAAGCCACATTGTACGAAGGCGGAGTGCGCGTGACGGCGTTTGCCACATGGCCCGGCCACATACCGGCTGGATCGACGGTGAATGAGCCGTTGCATGTGACGGATTGGTACCCGACGCTGCTTGGGCTGGCGGGCGCGTCGTTGGAGCAATCCGCTGCGCTGGACGGAAACGACGCATGGGGCACAATTGCCGCCGGAAAGCCGACGCCACACGAGGAAATCCTGCTCAATACGACGCCTGCCGCGGGAGGCATTCGCGCAGGCAACTGGAAGCTGGTCATCAACGGAAATCGCGAACACAACGACGGACGCGATCCGGAAACGGGACGCGTGACCGGGTGGATTCCCGAAAATGGTACGTCCGCCGAGATTGTGGAACTATTCGACCTGTCAAAAGACCCGTATGAGAAGACGAATCTCGCCGCCCAACAGCCGGAAAAAGTGAAAGAACTGCGATCGCGCTACCATAGCTATGCGCGTCAGGCCGTCGCGCCGAAGGTCGCCCCGGCGGCAAGAGGGTTTAAATCACCCGCGGTCTGGGGTGAGCCGAACTGATTGCACTCGATAGTGTCCCAACGACCGGCTGGCTGTCCGAGTCGCCGACCTTCGGGTGAGCGCTCGGGCAGCCGGCCCCCCGCTCCTGTCGCGGATCGCGGGCTGCACTCGTCTCAAGAAGCAGAACATTCAAGGGAGGAAGATATGTCGATTCGTTCGCTCGCATCGGGCGCGATGCTCGTTTTGTCGGTGGCTGCCGTCGGTTTGTCGGCGGAGAGTACTCTCGTTCCCGACCTGGCGCGAATTGGCGACAGCCAGATCTGAGATCTGGTCAACGCCACCGCGAAGTCTGTTCAGGAAGGCGATAAGTCGTTCGTTCAACTGCAGGCCGGGGGAAAGGAAGGAGGTACCGGAGACCAAGCGGGACTGGCGCTTGTCAAAGGTGTCGAATTCAGGCAGGGGACCATTGAACTCGATCTCAAGGGGCGCAATGTGCGTCAGCGGAGTTTCCTGGGAGTCGCGTTCCACGCTTTGGACAACAAGCAGCTGGAGGGGATCTACTTCCGCCCTTTCAATTTCCGTGCTGATCCGCCTTTCAAGACACGAGCCGTGCAGTACATTTCCTGGCCTGAAAACACCTGGCAAAAGCTTCGCGAACAGAAACCGGGCGTGTTCGAAAACGCCGTCCATCCGGTTCCCGATCCGGACGGATGGTTTCACGCGAGGATCGAGGTCGAGGCAAAGCAGGTGCGGGTGTTCGTCGACAACTCCGCGGAGCCCAGTCTGGTGGTTGAGCGGCTGACGGACCGCAATACGGGCGGAGTCGGGCTCTGGGCCGATATTTTCGATGGCGGGTTCGCCAATTTGAAGATCACGCCCAAGTGACCGGGCGGCTGGGCCGCCTCTCGGTTCGGTGCTGACCCGCCGGACTGAAACCCCGCTCCCGTTGTCGCTGGACTTTGCGCTGGAGAGGAGCGTTCCTGCCGTCAGGCAACGCGAGGAAATACGTAAACGACTCGTCGCCTGCTTGTGAGAGTACCGCTTGTTGCGTCAAAGAAGCGAAACGGTCAACTTGTTCTTTCGCTCTGCCTGAGTGCCTCAGTTGCGCGCGGCGTGCGAGCCGGGCGCCGGGCCGGAGTGATTTCAACCTTTGCGAATGACCACTTTCCAATGTGCGCCCATCTGATCGACGGTCAGAACATGATGTCCGTCTTTGCGCACGCTATCCGGGACGTTTCGCGTTCCCGGTTCGTCCAGGAGCACGGATAGCGTTTCGCCGCTGCGCATCTGGTCGAGCAACATCCGGGTCTTCACGTAGTTGAGTGGACAGACCACGCCGCGAAAGTCGGCCTGACGTTCCGGCGATTTATCGGTGGGCTGCTCATCTGTCACAACAGCCGGCAATGTCGATGCGACGGGCTTGAACCGCAGCGAAGCGTCCATGCCCGCATAAAGCTGGTTGATCGCATCGACAAATCGCGAGACTTCCGTCGGTTGAAAGGCGCGATCTGTCTGCTCGCCGGATAGAATTGTCTTTGCGCGCAGGATCAGGCCGCCGGCGGCGGAGTCGACCAATTGTTCCTCCACGAAGTGCCGCTGGAAGAGCTCCAGCGTCTGTGCCGCCTCTTCGGCCTGAAGGCCTCGGGTGACCAGCAGCGAGCGGGCGGCCAGCACGATAGCGTCGACGAGGCGTCCTTGATCCGCGGCCTCGCGGGCGCTCTTCAGATCCACTTCGATCAGATCGAACACGCCCGCGCCGCATTCGCCGGGCCCTCTCCCGGCCAATGAGAACGGCTCACTGGCACCCCAGTCGAAGTGGAGTTCGTCATTGGCTGTCTGGTCGGGACCGCACTGGTGTTTCTCGGCCAGAGAAGCAAGCAACTTCCGGCCCGACTCGTCCAGGTACTTGCCGAAATCCGGGTATGCGGACGATGCGCGGAATGACGCAACCAATTCGCGGACGAGTTTCGGCAGGTTCTTGGCGGGAACCGCGGTATCTCCTTCGGCAAAACGAGTCTCGCCCTCGGCAACGCGTCCCCCGACCTGAACGACATAGTGCGGCATCAGGCGACCGTTCACGCGTCGCGCCACGCCATGGAGTCCGATGTCGGCAATCGGGTGCCGTCCGCACGCGTTGGGGCAGCCGCTGATATGAATGCGGAGATCCCTTGCAACGTCGAGATCCAGATTGGCATTGGACAGTTCTTGCGCGACGACTGCGGCCAGGCCGCGTGAAAGACAGATCCCGAGCCGGCAGGTTGCCGCGCCGGTGCAGGCGATGAGATTCCGCAATACGGGCGGAAGCGGCAGAGCGAGATCCAGTGCGGCAAGCAACGGGTAGAGTCGGTGCAATTCACTTTCATGCACCCATCGCAGGACAAGATTCTGGGATTGCGTCGTTCGCACAAGCCGCTCGCCGAACTGTTCCACCACATGTGAGAACCGGCTGAGGCGGTCCGCGTCGAGATCCCCGAGTTTCAGAGGTATGTGGACGAGGAATCGGTCGGGTTGTTTCTGAGGAGTCGCGTTTCGTTGGAGCCAAAGGCCAAAGGCGCCCCCTCCCGATTCTCTCGAAGCGGGCTGCTGTCCAATGGCCGGTGATCCGCCGGGAAACTCCCGGAGTTCAGCGAAGTCCGGCCGCGAAGCCCGCAGTTTGTTCAGTTCGTGCTCGTACAGTTCTCGAAAGCGTGGCAGACCGATTTGTTCGATCAGGAAACGCAGGCGGGCTTTGTTGCGATTCTTGCGGTTTCCGTGCTGGTCAAAGACCCGTTTCACCGCTTCGGCAACCTCATGAGTCCGGGCGGCCGGCACAAACTCTTCGAAGAGAGTCGCGGTGCGGCTTTCCAATCCCATGCCCCCCGCGATGTGCACGGAGAAGCCCGATACGCCGTTCTTCGTCTTGGCGATGAATCCCAGGTCGTTGACAGTTGCGCCCGCGCAGTCGCGGGAGCAACCGGAAAAAGCGATCTTGTATTTTCGCGGGAGCTGGTAGGACAGCGGATCCGGCAGGAGCGACTCGGTGAGGGAAATCACGTGAGGCGACACGTCGAAAACTTCGTCCGGACAGACGCCCGCGTCGCAGCACCCCGTGATGTTTCGCACCGTGTTTCCGCCGCCGCCGCGCGTCGACAGTCCAGCGGAGTGCAGTTCTTCCAGCGCCGGATGGATGTCGTCGAGCAGCACACGGTGCACCTGCACGTCCTGTCGCGTAGTTACGTGGAGCACGCCGTTGCCGTGCTTGCGCGAAACCGATGCGAGGGCCCGCATTTGATGGGGGAGTATCGCTCCCGCCGGACAGCGGCAGCGCAGCATGTAAGTGTCCGGCTCGCGCTGTTCGTAGATCCCACGCGGAACGCGGAAAGAGCGGTATTCGGCCGCAGAGATCTCGCCGCGTTTGAATCGCTCCGTTTCTTCGCGGTATTTCCGCAGGTCGTCCTGAAAGCTATCCGGCAATCGAAGGATTGTCTCCATGCGCCCGCTATTCCGTAAAGTTGTCGGTCCGTGTGAAGTTTCAGACGCTGTGACGTTTGAGAACGTGTTTGAAAAATCCAGTTCACCCTTTCGCACGGAGGTCATGCGGTTTAGAAGTGGTTGCGCCGTCGTGATTCCTGCTTCACTCTCCCTCTGGGCTCGTTGTACTACACAAGTTAATTGCGCGAAAATTTTTTCTTCGAGCCTGGCCCGAAGGCATTCCAGGCGTTGGACAGGTCGTAGCTGCGCTGCAATCCAACCCAGAGGGTTTGCGTTCC
>CAIPEB010000463.1 GCA_903863885.1 uncultured Planctomycetaceae bacterium
TACCTCTGCCTGAGTCAACTGAGTCCCGCGTGTTTTTTCATGGTAGTTAGGAGCGGTGTTAGGGCTAATATACCGAGGGCCAGTCTGCAGTTGGCTCGGATTTGGCGGGAAGTGCGGAGTGTGCGGCTCAGGTGCGATCAGCGCGGGCGTGTAGTGCGCGGACTGGAAGCGGTATCCAGGCATGCCACGTCGTTCGCGCTCGTGGGATGAGGACTGTTGCTGGTCGAGCCTTTACCGTTGGCGACTCGACGTGGTGACTGGCGAAATGCTAGAGTTGGATTGCTCGGCGAAACGGAGTCAGGCTCTGCTGGGGAGCATCCTGACGAGGGATAACCGGGTCAGGGCGGGAGAATACCACCGCCGACAAGCCTGGACCTGATGGTCCGGGCTTTGTTTTTTGGTGCCATTGGCTTGCTTACGGCAGATCATTCTTTTGCCCTGCCATGCCTCCAAAACCCCTTGTCTTTGCCGGAGCGTTCAGGTCGGTCCCGCGGATTTCCGTGGCGACTTTTGGATCTTGGTTTTGCTGGATGCGGACTTTGATGCGGACGACCTCACCCGTGCTGGCCGAGCGTCGTCTTGCGGAGGATCCTTATCGGTGGGCGTGGTTTCGGGGAGGGCCTGCGTGGCATGCCCGCGCGGCACGACACGATCGTGCGCAAGGCTCTCCACAAAGCGGGCCGATTCCGTAGCTCGCACCGTGCGTTGCTCCCCCGGCGTCAGGGGCTGTCGAGCAGGAAGGCCCTCTTGCTGGTAGACGCGGTCAAGTGCCTTGATCGTCACACTGCCCCCGGGCAGTTTGGCCGCGGGTTTCTCACCCTTTGGAACTCCGCCACGTCGCCGCTGACCAGTTGCGCGAATCCGCAAATTCGCCAACTTGGTGGCCGTTGTCTGTGGCTGCGCGTAACGGTACGGTTCGTTGTTGCGCAGCATGTGCCAGGCGATGACGACCAATTTGCGGGCCACGGCCACTATCGCCACATTATGGTTCTTGCGACGCTTCATGCGGCGGAAGAAATGGCCCAAAGGCCCGGGATGACGACCTACGTTTTGGGCGGCTTCGATAAGCATCCAGCGCGCCTGCGCGTTTCCCTGCTTCGTAATCGGGCCGTGATAACAATGGTTCGCCGACTGCCGTGTGCTGGGAACCAGGCCCAGGTAACTCGCGGCCGCGTCGGGTGTCGAAAACCGATCCAGGTCTCCTAATGCCGCCAGCACGCTTTCGGCGACCGTGACGTTCACGCCTGGAAGCGTCAATAATAGCTGTACCCGCTGTTCCTGATAGGCGCGTTGGAACAACTCGTCATCAAACGCCGCGATCTGTTGGTCCAGGGTCTGCAACAGCGCCAGATCGCTGCGAATTAACTTCTGCCCCACGGCATCCAGTTGAACCAGCGCGTCCTCCAGCCATTGCAGCCCGGCGGCCGTGAACAAGCCACCTTCAGGCTCCACCACCAGCCGCATAGCCAGCACGCTGTGAATCCGATTGCGCACCCCAGTACGGTCTTGCACCAGGGAAGCGCGGCGCCCCGTGAGCTGGCGCAAGTGTTGTGTGGCGGTATCGGGATGCCATACCGACGGCAGGTAGTCACACCGCAGCAGTTCGGCCAATACCTGGGCATCCACCTTGTCGGTCTTGACTTTGGACTGAGCAATTGCCTTGGTGGCCATCGCATTGGACACGACGACCCGCGCCACACGGGGCTTGAGGATCTCCACGACGGCCCAGCAGTTGGTGGTGGCTTCCAGGGCCACTTGGTCCGCGGCACGCAGACGCTTGCTCGCAAAGCTCTCCAGGCGTCCGCGGGTCAAAGGAATTTCGCACCGTTGCACGATCCTGCCGGTTGCATCGATAATGCAGACGGTGATCTGGCTCTTGTGCACGTCCATTCCGACGTAACGTATGTCACTCATGGTATACTTTCCTGGCACGATGCAAGGACTGAGCGCTCGCCACGCGCGAGCTGCCGGGATGGTTGACCCCTTAGAGGTCGCTTGTTCCATCCACGGTATAAGGGCCAAAGCGGCAACTACCTCTTCGAGCTCAAAGCTCAACCGGGTGAGCCGTGGGGTGCTCAGCTACGATGGCGGGCTCGAAGCCCATACGAATAATCGAGCGGCCCCCGCTTGGCTCGGCCCTTCGTCGTGCCCTTCTCTTGGGCTTGGATACATCCAGCCGTGTCGAAAAAACCGACTCAGTCCCCGGCCGAGGTCCAGCGGTCCACAACCCGGTTATGCAACCAAAGCTCGCAGGATCGCCCCTGTCAAACAGACGCCCTCCCCAGCGGCACAACGATCAAAGCTCCCTTCCGAGCATACCTGGTACGATGCGGTGGGCAATCTGGTGGGAACGGAAGATCCGCTGGGCCGAGTCACCACCTACGGTTACGATGCCTTGAACCGCCGCGTGGAGACCACCGACGCGGCCGACGGCGTCTGGAGCCTGGTGTACGACGGCGTCGGTAACTTGCTTGCGGACACCGACGCGAACGGACACTCGACGACCTACGGCTACGACGGATTGAACCACCGCTTGACCAGCACGAACGAATTGGACGAGGTCACCGAGTATGCATACGATGCCGTCGGCAACTTGCTGAGCGAAACCGATCCGTTGGGCCGTGTGACGGAATACGAATACAACGCGCTCAACCGCCGCATTCAAATCACGGATGCCGAGGGACACATTACCGAAATGTCCTACGATCCGGTGGGCAATCCGGTGTCGATCGTCGACCCGCTGGGGCACGAAACGGTCAACGCCTATGACGATTTGAATCGCTTGCTGACCAGCACGGATCCGCTGGACGGCGAGACGCAATACGCCTATGACTCCGTGGGCAACCGCATCACGCTGGTCGATCCTGCCGGTAATGTCACGCAGTGGTATTATGACGAACTCAATCAGGTCACCGAGGAAACCAACCAGCTCGACCAGTCTCGGCTGTTCACGTACGACGCCCTGGGAAACCTGATCGAGCGCACGGACCGCAACGGGCGAGTGGTGGAGTACGACTACGATCACCTCAACCGACGTACGGCGGAACGCTGGCTGGACGGCAACGGAGCCACCATTCGCACGCTGACGTTCAGCTACGATGCGGCCAGCCAGATGACCGGCGCGTCGGATCCGGATTCCGCGTACACGTACAGCTACGATCCGGTGGGCAACGCTGAAACGGTCAGCCACAACGTAACCATGCTGGGGAAGACCATTTCGTTCGAGCAGCAATTCGACGCCGTGGGCAATCGTACGCAGCTGTTGGCGAAGATCAATGGCGTCAGCGACGTACTGACCGACTACCAATTCGACGAGCTCAATCGCCTGACGCAGATCCAGCAGTCGGGTACGGCGGTTCCCAAACGTGTGGATCTGACTTATGACGCGGCCAGCCAGTTCGCCACGCTGACGCGCTACGCGGACTTAAGCGGCACGCAGTTGGTCGTGCAAACGAGCTACACGTGGGACGATGACTCACGCTTGACCGGCCTGGCGCACGGCACGCTGGCCAGCTATGCGTGGACTTATGATGAGGCGGATCGCTTGACGCAGACGGTGTCGCCCGACGGCACGGCCGATTTCTCGTACGACGACACCGACCAGTTGACCGAGGCCGATTACAGCTATCAGACGGACGAGGCCTACACGTTCGACGCCAACGGCAATCGCACGGGCACGGGGTATTCGACGGGCTCCAACAACCAGACGCTGTCCGACGGCACGTACACATACGAGTACGACAGCGAGGGCAATCGCACGCGCCGCACGAAGATCTCCGACGGCTCGTACTCCGAGTACACCTGGGATCATCGCAACCGACTGACCAAGATCACGAACAAGACGTCCGCTGGCGTGGTTACGCAGGTTGTCCAATACGTCTTCGACCCGTTCAACCGGCGGATCGCCAAGGTCGTCGGTCCGGGGGTGGGGCCGGGTACGGTCGAACATTATGTTTACGACGGTGCGGCCGAGGCCATCGACGATGACAAGCACATTGCGATCCGCTTCGACAACAGCGGCAACGTGGCCAACCGTTACCTGCACGGTGGGGCGATCGACCAGATCCTGGCCGACGAGCAGGGCACGGGCGAGGTGCTCTGGCCGCTGTCCGACAACATCGGCACCGTGCGCGACCTGGTCAAAGTCGTCTCGAGCACACCCGCGGTCGTCAACCACCTGAAGTACAGTGCGTTCGGCAGTGTGACGTCCGAAACCAACGCCGCCGTCGATCATCTGTTCGGCTTCACCGGCCGCGAGCGGGATGAAGAATCGGGACTGGATTACTACCGAGCGCGGTTCTACGACCCGGGCCTCGGGCAGTTCACGTCGGAAGATCCCAAGGGTTTCGCCGCCGGGGATGCGAATCTACATCGGTACGTGAAGAACGGGACGACGTGGAAAGTGGATCCGAGCGGGATGGATGAGATCCAAGATGCGATTAAAGCCGTTGAGTCGAAACACAGTGCTGCAAAAGCAGCGATCTCAAACGACGTAAAACGCCATATTGACGATACGCTCCGATCACTCAGCGAGACGTTGCCACGCGACAGATTGGCGCACGATGTCTACTACCGGTATGAGCGAGCTGCCGCAACGCTTCAAGCCGTCGGGCGAGAGAATGCGTCGCTCACAAATGAAATAGCTGCCGCTCACGTCTATCGGTGGTCCCCAGCGGTTTGGGGATTGGACGTGACGACAAAGCAGCGAATCGAAAAGCTCGTGCCTCTTGCCGAACGGCAACAGCAATTCAACCTGATGATCCAACCGTTGGTCACAGAACGCGACGTCCTGAAAGCGTTCATTCAGACTCACAACCTTCAACGGCCAGAAGGTCGCTTACGTCCGTCAGCCGCGTCGGAACGACTGAGCGGTGCCTTCGTCAATACGGCCTCCGGAATGGTCCCTGTTGGTGGCGAAATACAAGACATCCGAATGCTGTTCGGAAGTGATTCAACCGTCTTGGAGCGGACGCTTGCGGGCGGAAGTTTGTTTCTCAGCATCGTGACTGCGGGTACTTCCCCCAACGCAGCGAGTGCTCTCCGAGGCGTGGACAGCGTCGCCTACGAAGTTCGATACGTCGACGATCTCGACGGACTGGTTGACGGCACCGCTGGGATCCAGGAAAGTGTCCGGTACGTGGACAGTTTTCGGGACGTTGTAGCCCGAAGCAAGGTTCCAACAGCGGAACTCAACCCCACCCACCGTATCAAGGTGCGATACGGTAGCGCCAAGACAGAGTACGAGGCGTTGAAGGCGGACATCAGGGCGAACGGAATCAAAGAACCCATCAAGTACATCGAGCACGGCGGCAAGAAATACATCGTCGATGGCCACCATCGGCTGCGTGCTGCTGAAGAGCTCGGCATCAAAGACGTTCCCGCACAGAGGGTCGAACTTCCGTATGGTGGCTACAAGACACCCGACGACCTTCTGGACTTCTTTAATAACCCGGGGTGACAAAGGATGGCGATCTGGCAGTACGACATAGTTGCGGTTCCTCGTGAGCCGATCACCTCGGTCTGTGGCAAACTCCCCAAAGACGTTCCGCCCGAGTTGTTCGACGGTCGGAACTGGTGGGTCCGGGAGCGCGGCCCTGACGAGGCAGAACTGTCGCGCCTGCTTCCGGCTTCCAGCAGTTGGTCGGAATCAATCAAGGCGTGGGGGGCAACCGATGGCAACCGCATTGAATTGCATTTTGACAGGGGAGTATTGTCTGAGATCAAGATTCGAATCGACATGCGCGAGCCTACCAAGCAGTTCGTCGATGCAATTGTCGAGTTCGCTGTTCGCCATGATCTGGTGTTTTGGGCGGAGGAGGCGAGATTGCTTGAACCGAGCTTTAAGGCTCTCGCATCGGATATCACAAAATCACGAGCTTTCTCGTTCGTGCGTGATCCTTCCGGATTTCTTGAGCGGCTGAGCAACCAACAGGCCGAGTGATGACTCTCGGCTTTTCGAATACGATGCCTTGGGGAATCTGGTGGAGTGTCCAGGCGGTGTACTGGCCCATCAACTTTCGTCGTGACCTTTTGTCCACCGAATACGGATGGAATTGCTGCGGGACAGTTCTGAATCCGATGCGATCCGACGAGTAACCGTCGGTAATGCGATCAAGAAACCCGCAAACACATTCGCTGCGAGCAGACCAGCACGCAACGTTCGGGCGATCAGCTACGTTCACGCAGCGCCGCGAATTCGAACCACAGGCAGATGACGACGGTTCTCGAGGCAGTCAACTTCGAGGACCATCGCGTCGCCGGGTTGGCCTTCAATCGCGACCTGTGGCTTCGCGCATGGCGAACACGCAACTTCGGTGGCTTAGGCGGTATAGCGAGGGCGCATCGGAGCAATCGGCCATCCCCCCCATTCCGGTGATTCGAACTATCGACCGGCCGGTTAACAACATGGGAGATTTTTGAGTTGAACTAAACCGCTGCGCGGTGGATGTTCGCGGGCGCGGCGAGACGTTTCTGGCTCATTCTGAGCGTGGTCCCTCTAGGCCGATTAGAGCGGTTATCCGGCCTTGCTAGCTAGGTCAGCTCCAAGCATGCTGAAGTCCATGAGACTTGTGTCGCGTGGCTTCTCTTCCACTTGCGTTTGGAGGTTCTGGATGACTCCGCTACGGCAACGCTTCATCGAA
>CAIPEB010000464.1 GCA_903863885.1 uncultured Planctomycetaceae bacterium
ACACTTCCCCAAAGGCCAAGGCTGCCGTATACTAATTTCGCTGGTCGGTTGCGCGGCATCGCCGGTGGATTCCCTGCGACGAATCAACTCAGGAGGTCATCCAAGTGGTTTCGACCGTTGTCCGGTTGGAGGCTCGTGTGAAGCAGTTGGAGAATGCCTGTCGTTCTTGACACCGACCATCTCACGCTGCTCCAGCGTCAGAGCCCGGAAGCGGACCAGATTCTCAGGCGGCTCGACCGGCTCGCGCCGGACGATATCGCGGCGACGGCGCGCTAGATTCGCACCTGTGAGCGGGAACACGCATTGATGAATTTGGTTCGCAGTCTTCTGGTTGCTTGGAAGGTACCCCGGTGGCGCCGGGCTCTGGTGGTGGCGGCGTTGTCCGACGCCCTGGGTTTCGGCGTGATGCTGTGGCCAGCGGCGCAGTGGTTGTTAGATGGACTCACCGCCGCGGTGCTGTTCATGATGTTGGGCTTCCGCTGGTCGCTTCTGGCGGCCCTGGCCATAGAAGCGGTGCCGGTTTTGGAACTGTTCCCGGCCTGGACCCTGGTTGTGGCGGCCCAGGCGGCCGTGGAAACTCAGAAAACGTTCCAGGGCGCGAGGTGTTAATGCGCCGGTTGTGAGGAGTCGGCTGTAATGCGTATCATGAAAAACAGATTGTTGAGTCCGCAACTCGAATTATTACCAAGAGACCGAGAGGATGGGAAAATGAGAACCACATTTCGCCACTTGGCGGCCGCGCTCGTCGGAGCGATGGCGTTTGCAGCAACCGCCTCCCAGGCGCAAACCCCGCCGAAGATGAAGATGACGACGGACATTCCGCCCGGAATCACCACGCCGGACTCCGTCGAGACCCGGCTGGGCACGCTCAAGTTCTTCGACGGTTTCCCGGACGACGCCACTGTCGAAAAGGTTTACGACAACCTCGACTTCTCGCGCGGCGTGCAGGCGTTCCTCAATACGATGCCGGGCGCTTCGGTCTATGCCCTGCGCGAGGGCTTCCGCAGCCAAGGCGCCGACAATCAGACCGTGCTCATCATGGAAACGTTGATGGACTCGAAGTCGCTGTTCCTCACGGCGAACTCCGAAACCGTCTATAGCCTCATGTGGCTGGACTTGAAGGACGGCCCGCTGGTCATCGAGACGCCGCCGAATATCCTCGGCATCATTGACGACCATTGGTTCAACTACGTCGGCGACGTGGGTAACGCCGGACCGGACCGGGGCAAGGGCGGGAAATTCCTGCTGCTGCCGCCCGGCTACAAAGACGATGTGCCCACGGGCTACTTCGTCTTCCGCTCGGCCACGTTCGGCAATGTCTTCTTCTGGCGCGGCTTCCTGGTGAACGGCGACCCCAAGCCGGCTGTAGATAGCACCAAGAAGTTCGCCAAGGTCTATCCGCTGGCGAAGGCGACGAATCCACCGCCGATGAAGTTCATCAACGTTTCCGGCAAGGCCTTCAACACGATTCATGCAAACGACTTCTCGTTCTTCGAGGAGGTCGACCATATCGTGCAGGAAGAACCCACTGAGGCGCTGAACCCGGAAACGCTCGGCCTTCTGGCCTCCATCGGCATCGAGAAAGGCAAACCCTTCGCACCGGATGCGCGGATGAAGAAGATCCTCACCGAGGCCGCGGCCGTGG
>CAIPEB010000465.1 GCA_903863885.1 uncultured Planctomycetaceae bacterium
ACCGTAACGATGAAACGCCAGAGTTCCAGAAGGCAGTGTCTTCCCGGTGCTCATCCGCATCGGGCCGGCGATTTGAAGGGGATGTTCTTTCGTTTGTTCGTCGTCGGTTTCTGTATGGCTTGCGCCGGCCTGCAGGCCGGCGCCCAGACGACCGGCGATCGCGAGTGGACGGACGCCACCGGCAAATTCAAAATTGTCGGTCACCTTCAGGAGGTGAAGGACGGAGTCGCGTTCATCGTGAATGCGGACGGCAAGACGTTTAAAGTCCCCGTAACGAAGCTGAGCGCCAAAGACCAGGAGTTTCTGCAGGGCGGCCCGAGCCCCTTTGAAATGGTGGACTCCGCAGCGAAGCCCTCGACCTCGGGTGGCTCGTCCAAACCCGAAGCGGCCGAGTCCAGCGGCGCGGTTGCCGGCGCCTTCGATTGGTCGTCAGCAGTCACCGTCGACTGGGACTCCGCCAAGGAGTTTCAATCGCTGGCAGGCGTCGAGTGGAAGGCTCCGCTGCCTGAGAGCATGAAGCTGGACTTTGAACCTAAACGAGCCCCGCTGGCCAAGAAATCGACGTTTCACGAGGGGATGCATCCCCTGGCGGTAAATCCGCTCTGCAAACGCGCCGTCGTGGGCTACACCGTTTCCTTTGCTGTGCCCAAGCCGTTGAGCCGTCTGTCGCTGGTGGATCTGGTCGCCGGCAAAGCGGTTCAGTCGGATCAGGTTGAGGCCAACATGCGGCCGCTTGCGCTTCTGAATGACGGAAGCTCGATTCTGATGGTCGGCGCGAGCGACGAACGGGGCGGATACGAGACTGCGGATCAGCTGCAGGTCTGGAAGTTCAGCGGAAAGAAACTCGTGCGTTCCGCCAGCTGGGTTCCGTTTCCAATGGAGAAGGAGGCCTGGGGCAAACGCCAGAACGCTTCGGTCGCTTCGGCCATCCCCATCAAGGACAACGACGTGCTGATGTGCAGCGACGCGGGCCACCTGACCCTGATAAACCTCGAGAAACGCAAGCCGATCTGGCATGCGAAACTCAGCGGGAACTTCGCGATCGCTGCCTCGACCGACCGGAAACTGCTGGCATTGATGGACGATAAGGTCGTGATGGTGGTCCAAATCGAAGATGCCGAGATCGTGGGCAGCAGTTCCCTCGAATCCAATACGCACGTCGCCTGGCCTCGCATCGCGTGGAGCCCGAGCGGCAAGCGGATTCTCGTCTCTTACACCAACACCCTGCGCGTGCTCGAAACCAAGACGGGCGAGTGGTCCCTCAGCTACACCTCCGTCGCCGGGCCGGTCGCGCCCAACTCACTGTCGTTCCCGAACGACGACTTCGCGTTGCTGGACAACCATCTGCTTGTGCACCTGCCGACGAAGATCCAGGTCTGCGATTATCGGGACGCAGGGCGGATCGAGACCATCGGAGGAACGTCGTTCATTGCGATGCTTTCCGATGGCGGCGGACTGCTGGCCACCGGGGTATTTCCGCATCCCGCGGCCCAGAAAATGCTCGACAAAGCGCAAACCGATCCGTCCGTGTTTCTGATTCATCCCAATGTGTCGGTAGCGATCAATGTGTCGGGGGTTCCGGGCCAGTATCAGCAGGCAGTGATGCAAGGGCTCCAGAAAGCGGCAGCGGCCTCAAAGTATACCGTTGCGCCCTCCTCGCCAATCACGATCACCGCATCCATCACCGGCCCCAAACAGGAGGCCGTCAGCTATATCGCATCGGGTTCCTATGTCGTGAATTCCTATACCTCGACCATCAAGCTCATGTGGAACGGTCGCGAGTTGTGGCAGACGGGCGGCACGAATGTGCCGGGGATGCTGATGACCAAGCAGGGACAGACGATCGAGCAGGCCCTGGCCGAAGCGGGGAAGCAGCCGAACCTCTCGGTGTTTGAAGCCACTCGATTCCCCGAGTTTATGCAGAAGCCGGCCGAAAACGCCGCTCCCGGCCGTAATTCCAATGCGCTGATGTCGTCCCAGTTCACCATGCAGGGATTAGTCGACGGCAAGTAGCCGCCCGAAGTCGGCATTCCCGGCAAGTGTGCGAAGCTGCAATCGTATGGGTGATCCACAACAGTCCAGAGATCAGCTCATTTCGGAAATTGACCGACTGCGGCAGCGGGTGGCGGCACTCGAAGCCGCCGACGCGGAACGCGGGCAGGCGAAATACGCGTTGCGAAACAGTGATCGTCTGCCGCAGTTTATCCTCGACAGCGTTCCCGATCCGGCCTGGATGAAGGACCTGGACGGACGGTTTCTGGCCGTAAACCGGTCCTGGTGCGATTTCGTCGGGATAGCCGCCGAACAGGTGCTGGGGAGAACTGACTCCGATTTGTTTTCGCCGGACGCGGGAAAGAGGTTCCGCGAAGACGCGCGGAGTTTGGCGGAACGAGGCGTGACCCTGCGGATTGAAGAGGAACTCGTTGATGCGGCAGGGCAGCATCGCAGTTTCGAGACGTTCAAAGCGCCGCTGGCCGACGACTCGGGCCGGATTTTCGCCACCATCGGAATCTCGCGGGATATTACGGAGCGGAAGCATGCCGAAGAGGAGTCGCGCCGCCGGATCGAATTGCAGGACCAGTTGGCGAAAGTGGCGGCGACCGTCCCGGGGATGATCTGTTCCTTCAAGCTGCGGCCTGATGGTACATCGTGTATGCCGTTTGCCACGGCGGAGATCGAGGCACTCTACGGCTTGCGGCCGGAGGATGTGCGCGACGACTTTTCGCCCGCCTTCGCCCTCATGCACCCGGATGACCGGGAACACGTCCGTGAAAGCATCGCCGAGTCGGCTCGCCGGATGATGCCATGGAGAGACTCGTTCCGGGTGAATCATCCAAAAAAGGGCGAACGATGGATCGAGGGTCACTCGATGCCGCGCCGGGAGGAAGACGGCAGCATATTTTGGCATGGATTCGTGCATGACGTCACCGATCGAAAACAGTCGGAGTTGAAATTGCAGCGTGAGGAAGCCACCCTGCGCGGCATTCTCGACGTTACCAAAGAATCCGTTTTGCTGCTCAACCTGGACGGCACGGTGGTGACGGCAAATGAAACCGCCGTGCAACGATATGGGAAATCGATCGACGAAGTGATTGGTCGTCACCTGAGCGAGCTGATGGCGCCTGCGACTGCGCAAGTTCGCCTGGCACACCTTCAAGAGGTGATCCATTCCGGAAAGCCGCTTGAATTCGAGGACCAGCGAGAGAGGCGGCTTTTCCACCATTGGTGCTATCCGGTTCGAGACGCTGCGGACACTGTCACCGGCGTGGCCGTCTTCAGCCGTGACATCACCCAGCAAAGGTGGGCGGAAAAGGAACGGGAGATCTCCGTCGATTTCCTGCGGCTCATCAACACCAGCGCCAATTCCCAGCAGTTGATCGAGGCGACTGCGCGGTTTTTTCGTGAGCAGTCGGGCTGCGAAGCCGTGGGTATCCGCCTCAGGAACGGCGACGACTACCCGTACTACGAAGCACGCGGGTTTCCCGAGGAGTTCGTGAGACTGGAAAACTCGCTTTGTGTGCGGACCGCTGATGGGGAGGTGCAACGGGACGAGGCTGGCAACCCGATCATGGCCTGCATGTGCGGCAACGTGATCTGCGGGCGGTTCGATCCGAGCAAGCCATTCTTCACACCGGCCGGGAGCTTCTGGGCCAACGATACCACTCGGCTCCTGGCCACCACCACCGACGCCGATCGCCAGACCCGCACGCGAAACCGCTGCAATGGCGAAGGCTACGAATCGGTAGCGCTGGTGCCGATCAAGAGCGGCACGCAGTGCCTGGGACTGCTCCAGCTGAATGACCGCCGTACCGGCATGTTTAACGCCGAGACCATCGCTGTCTGGGAGCGATTGGCGGGTTATTTGGCAGTGGCACTGGCCAAGGCGCAGGCCGAAGATTCGCTGCGCGAGAGCGAGAGCCTCTTCCGCAACCTGGTCGAAAGTGCGCCGGAAGGCATTTTCGTCCAGTCAGCCGGTTGTTACCGGTTCCTTAACCGGGCGATGCTCCCGATACTCGGGATCGCGCAGCCCGAAGAGTTGCTAGGCAAAGAGTTTCTGGGGCGAATTGCGCCGGAATACCGGGAAGCCGTCACCAAGCGTATCCAGTCCCAGCGTGAAACCGGCCGCCCCGTGCCGCCCATGGAACAGGAATATGTGCGTCTCGACGGTTCACGCGTCCCCGTTGAAACCACTGCTGTGTCTGTTCAATTTCAAGGCGAGCCCGCAAACCTCGTGTTCGTCCGCGACATCTCCGCGCGCCGACAGGCGGAAGAGTCGGTACTGATAAGCCGAGGAAAACTGGAAGCGGCACTTGCCAGCATGACGGACGCCGTCGTCATCTCGGATCCGGATGGACGCTTCATCGACTTCAACGACGCGTTTGCGTCATTTCACAGGTTCAAAGACAAAAGGGAATGCCTGACGACGCTGGCCGAGTATCCCGGGATTTTGGACGTCTACACGGCGAATGGTGAATTAGCTCCGTTGGAACAATGGGCCGTTGCCAGAGCGCTGCGCGGTGAGATGGACACCAACGCGGAGTACACCTTGCGACGGAAGAACACCGGTGAAACATGGATCGGAAGCTACAGCTTTGGTCCTATCCGGGACAAGGACGGAAGGATCGCGGGTGCGGTGGTTACGTGTCGAGATATCACTGAACAAAAACGTGCGGAAGAAGCCCTCCGTATCGCCAAGGACGCTGCCGAGGCCGCCAATCGCGCCAAGTCCGAGTTCTTGGCGAATATGAGCCACGAGATTCGCACTCCCATGACCGCCATCATGGGATTCTCCGATTTGTTGCTGATGGATGCGTCTCTGTTGTCGAGCGAGCAGGGGCACTTTTTGGAGGGCATTCAAAGAAGCGGTCACGCGCTGTTGCGTTTGATCGACGATATCCTGGACCTGGCGCGTATTGAGGCCGAACAACTGACTTTGGAAGAAAGCGATTTCCCGCTCCGACAGTTCGTCGATGAGGCAATTGCGTCGGTGCAGTGTCAGGCGCAACAGAAGGACCTCAGCATTTGCGTCGAATACGGTCCCCCTGAGCCTGTCTGCGTTCGTACCGATCCAAGTCGCATGCGACAAATCCTCTTGCACCTCTTGGGCAATGCGATCAAGTTCACCGAAAAGGGCAGTGTGAGTCTGGCCGTACACTTCCAACGCCATTCACCTTCACACGGACGCTTGCAGTTCTCGGTGACCGATACCGGAATTGGCATACCGCCTGATAAGTTGGCGGAGATCTTCCGGCCGTTCACGCAAGCAGATTACTCGCTGACGCGTCGTTTTGGCGGCGCCGGATTGGGGTTGTGTGTTGCCCATCGACTGGCGACCTCACTCGGCGGCCGAATTGAGGCGGTCAGCGCATTGGGACAGGGAAGCACCTTCACCTTGACGTTCGACGCCATGGCGTGCCGCTCGGCGGATCAGTCGGTCCAACCGGGGTCGGAGGTGTCGAAGACCTTACCGCGTGCACCGCAGACCACGGTGGTTCGCGCGAGAGTTTTGTTCGCAGAAGATTTTCCCGATGCACAGACAGTGGTTGCTCATCTGTTGAAGACCAAATCGTTGGAAGTGAATATGGCCGAAAACGGACATGCGGCATGCGAAATGGCCCGACAATCGATGGAAGCCGGGCGGCCCTACGATCTGATCCTGATGGATATGCAAATGCCGGTGATGAACGGTTTCGAGGCAACTCGTTTTCTGAGGGACCACGGCTGGCACGGCCCAATCGTCGCCCTGACCGCGCACGCGATGAAAGGCGACCGAGAGAAGTGCCTGGCCGCCGGCTGTGACGACTACGTTTCCAAACCGATCAAGGCAGAGGAACTTTGGGGCGTGGTCGAGCGGTTCCTGCCGAGTCCTTGATTCGAACTTTGCACCCATCCTGCTTTGAAGTCAGCTGCGAACATAACGGCAAGTTCACTCTCACCCCGCAACCAGCCGTTTGCACACTGTCCCGCCTCGTTTTCACCGGAACCTGGTCTCACAAGGGGGCGTTGATTTTCATGACTCAACTCCGATGCTTGTCATTGGTTTTCGCGACGGTTATCGGCGTTCCGGCGACGACCTGCGTTATCTATGCGGAAGAGCCATCGCGCGTTCTCTGGCAAATTGGCCAGAAAGACAAGGACAATTCCGAACTTGCCTTAAGTCCAGCGGATTACTCGAAGTTTCACACGGATGCGTTCTTTGTCATTGGACAATCGGTTCCCAAGCAGGACTGGCCCTATGTCCAGCCCGGTCCGACCGACAATTGGGCAGGCTCTCGTCCGCACACGTTTATTATTCTTTTCGGCGTCGCCGCGCAGTCCTCGAATGGAACCTGCCGTCTGACGCTGGATCTGCTCGATACGCAAAGCACGGTCCCTCCGCCGCTGGAAATCTGCGTCAATGGCTCGGTGTTTGAACGCCGAATGCCGCCCGGAGCCGGTGACGCCTCGATCTTCGGCCAGCCGGACAAAGGAAAGCACCACACATGCGTTGTGGAGTTTCCGGCCAGCCTTTTGGCAGGAGGCAATAATCGAATTGCAGTCACCACAACCGGAGGAGCCTGGATTCTCTACGATGCCGTCACCTTGGAAGTTCCTCGCGGCATCGACTCGGCGCCCGTTGAAGGATTGCTCGAAATGCAGCAGGCCGAGGCCATTCCAGCCCAGGCGAATCGCAACGGCGTGAATTCTCTTCGCATCGTCGCATCGGTGCTGCGCGCGGGGCCGCCCGTCCGTGCGGCATTTACGCTGGATGGACAACCGGTGGATACCGTTGAAGTGAAGGCCGGCATTCAGTCGGTGGAGCTTTTTGTGCCCGCGGTCGACCGGGTCAGAAACGCCACGCTCGCCATGGCAGTCGACGGCCAGGAGCGAGGTAGAAAAGGAATCACGCTGACTCCCGGCGTTCGCGAAGTGATCGTTGTATCAAAGACGCATTTCGACATCGGTTATACAGATCTGGCCAGCAAAGTGGTCGAGCGATACAGGACCACCATGGCGGATCAGGCTTTGAAACTCGTGGAGGAGAGCCGCAATCTGCCGCCGGACAGGCAGTTCTCCTGGACGCTCGCCGGGTGGCCGATGGCTCAGATTCTGTTTCCCGGCCAGACCGCTGAACGACGCGAGCGTTTTCTCGCGGCGATGCGCCAAGGACGACTCGTTCCTCAAGCCATGGCGTTCACAACGCATACCGAGTCGCTCGACCTCGAGGATCTCACTCGCGGACTGCAGTATTCAGTGCAGATGGCGAAGCTTGCCGGTCAGCCGCTCCCGACCGCAGCCAAAATGACTGACGTGACCGCTCATGCCAGTGCAACTGCAACCGTACTGGCGCGGGGGGGCGTAAAGTTCTTTCATCTGGGCAGCAACGAGGGTTGCTCGCACCCTGACGTCCCGCCGGTGTATTGGTGGGAGGGGCCGGACGGCTCTCGCGTGCTGACCGTGCTCTCAGCGGCCTACGGTACGGACCTCCGCCCTCCTCGCGATTGGCCCTACAAGACGTGGCTCTGCATGTGGATGACGGGCGACAACCATGGCCCGCCGAATGGCGAGGAAGTCGAGCGGTTGTTCTCCCGTGCCGAAAAGGAACTGCCGGGAGTTCGCGTGCGATTCGGCCAGATGTCGGACTTCGCCGATGCCATTCTGCGTGAGAATCCCGAGTTGCCGGTCGTGCGAGCCGACATGCCGGACACATGGATCCACGGCATCGATTCGATGCCTGTCGAGACTCAGCTTGCTCACACGGTGCGTCCGCGGATTGCGGCCCTTGAGTCGCTGGACACGCTACTGGGCGCATGGGGCGTTCGGCCGCCGCGTGCCGGCGACGCAGTGCGCGAGGCATATGAGAACACGCTGTTATTCGGGGAGCACACCTGGGGCCCCGATGTGCCGCGTTACGCGGGATTCAATTACGGCGAGCAATGGCGCAAGCGGCTCGCGGCGGGGGAGTATCGCTTCCTGCTGGAGGGCTTCGATCAGAAACGCGCCTATGCACATCGCGCCGCCCAGTTAGTGGAACCGGCGATCGCTGAATCCGCGGCATCCCTGGCTCAAGCAGTCAATGTGCAGGGCCGGCGCATCGTCGTATTCAATCCGTTGCCGTGGCAGAGGGACGACGCGATCGATGTTGCATGGACCGGCACCGCAGATGGCGTTCGCGATGCGGGAAGCCAGGAGATTCTGCCGGCGGCAGTGCGCGACGGACGACTTCAGTTCGTCGCCAAGAGCCTCCCGTCACTCGGTTACAAGACCTTCACCGTGGTGTCGTCGCCCGAATCGGCGGCCGAACGCGAAGTCGACTCGAACAACTCCAAGGCAAAACAACAGACGGCCGCCGCGAATCCGCAATCGCAGCAGATCGAGAACGAGTACTTTCGCGTGATTCTCGATCCGGGTCGCTGCGGACTCCGGTCGATTGTCGACAAACGCACCGGACGCGAACTGATTAACACCGACTCGCCCTATGCGCTCGGACAGTATCTCTACGAACGCTTCGACGCGGACCAGAACGCTGAGTTCACTCACGCTTACGTGAAATCACCCACGTCCGGCGAGATGGTCAGCCACGGCAAACCAAACTTGCCGCCGGCCAAGGAACAGCCCCGCCGCAGCGCCGCCGCAGCCGATGCAACGTTGGAGATTCGCCAGAGCGCGACATCCGTTACGGCCGTGATGAGCGCCAAGCCCCGCGGCATCATTCCCGACGGAACGACCTTGCGGGTAACGCTGAACGCTGGAACCCCCTGGCTGGATCTGGAATGGTCGATCGCCAACAAGACGCCAGATCCATGGCCCGAAGCGGGCTGGCTCTGTTTTCCGGCGCGGGCCGATGATCCCAGTTTTCATCTGGCTCGCCTGGGCTGTGTTGTTGATCCCGCCAAGGACCTGGTTCCCGGTTCAAACCATGAAGTGTTCTGCCTCAACGGCGGCCTGCTCGTCACCGGTTCTGACGGGAACTCAACGGGCATCTGCCCAATCGACGCTCAACTGGTCAGCCTCGAACACCGCGGCTTGTGGCGTTATTCGCGGGATTTCGTGGCGCATAAGCCCGATGTGTTCGTAATGCTGTTCAACAACCTGTATTCGACCAATTTCGCCCAGTGGATCGACGGCACATGGTCGTCCCGCGTTCGTCTCTGGGTTCCCGGCAAAGGCGAGTCGAAAAAGGAATCGCTGATCGGCGCTTCGTGGGAGGCTCGCACCGCATGCCTTGCCGCCGTATCGGATGCGCCGTCCGGCAAACTACCGCCAAGTTCAGCGGGACTGGTTATCAGCAAAAAGTCAGACAGCAGTTCCCCGCAACGAGGCCCGCTCGTTACGGCTTTCGGCGCGAACCCGTACGGAAAGGGCACTTTGCTGCGATTGTGGGAACAGACCGGCGATTCGGGCAAATACAGGATTCAATTGCCCGCCGGAATGAAAGCAAGTCGGGCCCAACCCTGCGACCTGCGCGGACAACCGCTCGGCGATCCCTTGGTTGTCTCGGATCAGGGCACGTTCGAAGTCACCATCGAACCCCTGGCGCCGCTGAGCGTCGTGCTCACTGACTGAAGCCGCAATTGACGAAGCTGCGTGTCCTGCATCCGTGGTAATCCGTGGCATCTATTCTTCACTGCACGTTGGACACGGCTAGGGGGCGTTGTGCATCAGTGCGATGACCTTCTCGAGGATGGCCTCACGCAACTTGGCTGTCGTTTGACGCTGCGCCCACGAATGGTGCGGCTCCTCCTCGCGCAGGTTGGAGCCGGGATCGCCGAGATCGATGCCATAGGCTGCAAGCCGGGCCGAAGCTTGAGCGTAGAATCGCCATGCGGCTTCATTGCCTTTTTGAGCCTGTTTTTCGAATTCCTTCGCGTATCTTTCGGATAGCCTCGTAATGATCTCCGGCAACGGCTTTCGCTCGGCCCACGCGAGTTGCTGCGCGTAAAACTCGGAGCTTGCGGCCTGATTGGGCTTCGCTGCGTCGAACGTCGAAAGCCAGACCGATTCCTTGGCGAATATCTCGCCGACGGTTGAGTTTCGCCGCGCGAACCTGACCAATTGGTAGAGTCGGATCGTGCCGGTTGATTTATCCACTCGGCCCATTACGTCCCGATTGCGAATTTCAATCACACGGCCTGTTCCCATGGAGGTGAGTCCGGCAGGGCCTTCGCCGAGAACTTCCAGTGCATCGCCCGGCTTGGGAAGCGTTGAGCCTTCGACGGCAACCGTGATGTATGGCCCGTTGATGGCAGCTACCTTGCCTGCCAAGTCGCGGGTTGAACTCTGAGCGGTCGCTCCCGAGACGTCGGAAGCTACTCGCGCCGGCGGCGCGACGATCGGCGGCGTAGTCGCTTCAGTGTGGCTCGGCGGTTGCGAGATCGTAAAGCGGACCGTTTGGCCTGCGGCAAGTTTTCCGCGAGCATCGACCTTGGCCAGCACGCTGCCTGCACGCACCTCGGTCACCTTGCCTCGTCCGATCAGTACCTCGTTTGCAGTTCCCTCAACTCTCTCGAACACTTTCACCGTGTCGCCCACCCGCGGCGTCTGCTCGCCATTCACAGCAATCGTCGCCACATCACCAGCTACCGCACTCACAGTGCCGACGGTTTCCGCGGCTGCCAGACTACTCGTCGCGAATATCGCCACGCAACCGAAGACGATTCCACGTACTGTTGCGATCATCGCATACGCTCCAACGATCCGGCGTTATCAGCGGCATTTGTCGCTCGGGTTACAGCCACCTACTTTTCGGGGAAACGCAAGTCGATCAACTTCATGGCGTTTGCGATGACCTGATCTTCGTCCTGTCCCAGAGTATGGGCAACCGCCGGACTAGACACGAAGTACTTGTGCGTCGCACAGTCAAGCAAGCTCAGCCATGACCGTGCTGAAGGTCGATTGCTTCTACAGTCCCGTCGGACCATGGAACATGATCGGAAACTGTGAATTCACTTTGAGGCTTCGTAGCGAATGCAGCTTCCAGAAAGGACAAATACGCTATTCCACACGCTGCGAGTCCGAGCCACCGCTGTCTTCTAAACATCGGGCGGTCTCCGAAACCAAGGAACGATGGATTCGGCGTCAGTTCCCTGGCCTCTATGCTACTACAGTTTCTTGTTGCGTCACAATCACTTCCAATCGCAACCGAAAGCGCTACGTTCTTTCTGGCGGTAATTCAGAGTATATACTCAGGGCGAAGCGCGGCCACGCTCAGCAGAAGTTCAAGCGGACCCTGCACTGTGTCCGTTCTTTCAAATGGCCTGCGAAAACATCGAGGATTGCAACATGCGAAGAAGACACTTTCTCATGACCGCTGCTGGTGGAGCTGCATGTCACTTGCTGGGCAGTACCTCCCTGTTCGCAGATCCGACGCACATCAGCGGAACGGACATCCCTCGCAACGCGGATTGCCCGATACCGTTTGATAAGAACATCCGCGATCGCATGTGGATGTGGGGCCACGATTCCGGTTCGCTGGAGTACTACATTCCGAAAGAGAAAGGAGGGCGGATCCTCCCCGCCGCGGCGATCAAGTCGATGGGCATCCCGAACGTGTGCATGGTTCCCTTTACCGGGACACCTCACCCGACCGAATACGACGTATACGCCAGGCAATTCAACGACCCCGCGATCAAGCGGTTCACTTGGAGTTTTATCCACGGCTCCGCGCAGTCTGCAAACGAGATTAAGGCGGCTGCGCTGCGTCAGGCGGCCAAGTACACGAATTTCGTCGGCTTGGATATGGACGACTTCTTCAAGGGGAACGCTGATCCGTCGCAAGAAGGCGCGAAAACCGCTCCGATTCCGGCAGAATCGGCCGTAGACCCGCAGGACGAAGCGAACAAATCACGTGCGATATCCCCCGCTGCGCTATCGCCCGATCAGGTCACTGAAGTTCAAAAGGAACTGCACACATTCGCTCCGAAATGCCGCGGCAGGAAACTCGATCTGTCGATCGTCTGGTACACGCATCAACTTCATCCGTCAATCAAGCGGCACATCGATGCGGTTGACGTCGTGTACCTCTGGACCTGGAATGCCAATCATCTCGTCGATCTGGAGAGGAATTTCAAGGCCTTCCGCGATATCTGCCCGGACGTTCGCATCCGCCTGGGCATCTACATGTGGAACTTCGACAACAAGGCCGAGATTCCGCTGGAATTGATGAAGCACCAGCTTGATTGCGCACACCGATGGTTGATCTCGGGCGAAGTCGAGGGCCTGATTTTTCATTGCACGCCTCTTTGCGACATGAAACTCGAGGCTGTGGACTTTTCCCGCCGGTGGATTGACCGGCACGGAGAAGAAGACGTGAAATAGCTCGACGTGCGAGCGGTCTCGTCCGTGATAACCCGCGTCCGGTCGCGGCCTTAGTTTTCAAGCACGACGCTGGAATCGCCGCTCATTGGAGCGTGACCCAGCGGTAAATGAGGTAAAGACAGACAATGACTCCGACAACGATCCACCATGGCTTGCGGGACGGGGGCGAGTCGGACTCGGAGATGTAGTTGCCGCAGTAGGGGCATCGCGGCGACTCGTCGAAGATGTCTTTTCCGCAATAGGGACACGGAACCGTTGACCCTTCTTCGCCGCCGGCGGTGTCATCAGTGTCTTCCTCGTCTTCACACGAGTCGTATTCGACGTAGTCTTCGTCTTCAAACGGATCGTCGTCTTCACAGCGACGCGGCATGGGAGGGCCTCCTGCGGCACCCTTATGAGTGCAGTTCTTTCCAGCCACGCAGAACTTCCCGGGCCCCTGACAACGACAATCCGATGCGGTTCGCACCCGCCTCGACCATGTGGATAAACCGGTGATAGTTGCGGATGCGGCCGGAAGCCTTGACCCCGAACTCAGGCCCAACCGTCGCACGGATCAGCTTGATGTCTTCATACATAGCCGCCGGTTCGGGACTGAAGCCCGTGGAGGTTTTGACGAATGCCCCGCCCGCGTTCTGCACCATGCGCGAAGCATCGATCTTCTGGCGGCTGCTGAGGAAGCAAGTCTCGATGATCACTTTCACCGGCGCGCCGGACGCTGCACGCACCACGGCCCGGATATCGTCCTCCGCCCGCTGATAGTCGCCATCCAGAAAAGACGTGTGGCTCAGTACCATATCGATCTCGTGCGCGCCGTCGGTCATTGACTGTTCGGTCTCGGCGACCTTGAGTTCGGTCGTGACCACTCCCATGGGGAATCCGACGCAGGCCACGATCTTGGGATCGCTGCTGCCGAGCGCGGCAACCGCGGTCCGCACGTGCAGCGAATGAATGCAGATCTGGCCGAATCGCTCGGCAATCGCCAGTTGAGCCAATCCGGTGATCTGGCTAAATGTCGTCGTCGGCTCGAGCAACGCGACGTCCATCATCTTCAGCATGTCGTCGTAAGAAATATCCATAGCCAAGAAAACTCCATGTGACGGCCGGGTATGCGGTTGGCTGGCTCGGCAGCTTGTCGCGGCGTGTTGTTCGATTTCGGCATGTTGTATCACGGAACCTCGGAGTTCACGGAGAGCTTTATCCCGGGGCAGACTTCTCCGTGTTCCCGGTGCCTTTGCGGGAGACCTTGTTGCAGGATGCTCAATGCGTCATGCCATCCACAATTCAGCACGGCAGAATCGTCAGTCTTTTCTGTAAAACATCAACTGGAACGATCGCGGCTCGAGTTTCACATTGCGTGATTCGAGATCAGCTCCCTTTACGGTTTGTTTCGCTCCGCCGTAGACATCCACTTCGTAGTTGGCAGTCGGGTCGATTCCGCTCAGGAAAAAAGCTCGAGAGTCTTCCGCTGAAGCGCCGCGACGAAAGAAGATTGCGAAGCCCGCCCTCAGGTCCGGTCGGTCGCATTGCCATGCGCACCAGACGTCGTTGCCCGCACTCGTCTCGTCGGTAAGCGGGTGGAAATCTCCCATGTAGAACGGTCGCATACGAACCGCCGTGTCAAACACTTTCTTGAACCAGGCCGTCTCGGAGTCGGTGATTTTGCGTCGGAGAATTCCTCCGTCGAAGTCCGACGGCGTGATTACCGTACCGGACGAAATGATACTGAACGCCGCGTAATCGTCGCCGACCGGAACGCAATTGAATTCGCAACCCTGAAACGGGAGGTAGGGCATGAGGTTAAGTGTCGCGTTCTGGCCGAGGATAAACGCCGTGTCGTTTGGCTTTGGGCCAATGTAGTAGTCGCTGCGGCAATACGTGTGCGCCCGCGAGATCATCTCGATATCGATGCGCCGCCCGCCCGACGCGCAGTTCTCCTGCAGGATATTCGGGAACTTTGCCCGCATTTCGTCGAGGAACTTGTACATCCCGGCGATGTGCCTCGACTCGGCGATGCCGACGCGATCCGCCGCATCCATCTCGCGCCACACGGGGCCGGGATCCATGTTGAAGTCCTGACGAAAAACGTCGATGTTGTGCTTCGCGATGATTCCGTAGACGGCCTCTTGGATCCACTTGAGCGTCTCGGGGTTGCCGTAATCGACCAGTTGCCCGTGCCGGAACTCGGGGTGCTCTTTGAGAATCGGCGCCGTGTCGGTCATGCGTTCCGGTTCGAACCAAAGCAGGAACTTCAAGCCGGCCTTGTGAACGGCCTCGGCGATCGGCAACAGATCGCCGGTCGGATGCACGGTCGTGTTGACTCGCCAGTCACCGACGTACTTCCACCAGTTCGGTCCGCAGTTGGAAAACAGTTCGTCCTCGTGAGGCGCGCCGTACCATCCCGCATCAATCCAGTAGGTATCGAACGGCATGCGGTTGTCGATGCAGTACTGCAGAACATCGGCCAGCATCTTCGGCGTCTTGTTTCCGCCTCCCGAAGCCACCGCAAGAATCGGCGGGATCACGTTCCCCTTGGAATCGCGCGGCACCTTGTTCTCGAGCATGAAGCGATGAACGACCGTCTTGAACTCGCGCCGTGTCTGACCTTTTCGAGTGAACACCGTGACCGATGGCTGCCGGATCGATTCCCCCGGGAGTAGCCGGAAGTTGGTCCGCTCCATGCCCAGTTCCACCTCAACGGACTTGCCCGAATTGGCCAGTCGCGCCTTCCACGATCCGGTCCAACCGACGGCGAACATGCAACCGTCCTTTTCGTTGAGACTCAGGTCGAGAAACGGAATGTAGTCGTTCGAGGATCGTCCGCATGTCGTAGTCAGCACTTGTTCCTTGCCCGGTTCGACCGGCAAAGACTCCGGCACGAAGTCCGTCGGGGCACATGTCGAGCCTCGCAGGACATTCAACTTGACCCCTTCTGCTGCGGCGGGGTTATCGAGCACCAGGTGCAGCGAACGGAAGTTCTCGATGATTGCCGTGGGATCGGTCTTTGACGAATTCGTCAGCTCGACCGAGTATTCCTCAACCGGAAAACTCTTGTATTTCTTGAAATCCAGCCTGATCTGCAGTTTCCCGTCTGCTGTGGTCAGCACCCTCGCTTCGCCGCTGTACTGCGGCGTGTCGACCTGCGAACCAGGTACGATCGATTCAGAAAACGAACCGTCCACCAGCGCTGGCTTGCCATCGTAATTGAATGCCGGTCTGCAGCCCTTGCCATGGTCGCCTTGTGCCCGCCCGTCGGCGGCGAGAATCAACAACAACGCCAGAGTCAGCGGCAGAGTTGGCAACGGAGTGAATTGTCTCATGATGTTTCCGCTTCATTGCAGGACTGTGGAAGTTGTCAACTGTTTGCGTTCAACGCCTACAGTCGGTTCCGAGCGAGCCCATAGTCTCCGCGAGTCGCGAGGGGAAAACAAGGATAGCGGAGGTGGACGTCAGGTTCGCAGTGCACAGCTTTGTTGCATGAAATGAAGCGGAACCGCTGTGACCGCGACTCCTGGCCATTTTGCCGGAGCGCGGCGATAATGGCCGTCCGTGGCAATGTGCAGTTGGAGGAAACGTGCGGATGGCTGGGATGATTCAGAAGTGTTTTGCGGTCTGTATTTGCCTCGGGACCAGTTTCGCGATGTCGGCGGTTGTCGCCGCTGAGCAGCGGGGCGTTGTTGTGGAGTGCCGCGACGGGAAATTCCGCCTCGTCCGCGATGGCGTGCCGTACTTCGTGCGAGGCGGCGGAGGCAGTACTTATCTGGCCGAACTTGTGGCCGCGGGCGGAAACTCGATTCGAACCTGGGACGCCGAGAATGCCGGCCCCATCCTGGACGAGGCGCAAAAGAACAAGCTGACCGTTTGCGTCGGCTTCTGGCTCGGACACGAGCGGCACGGATTCAACTACCGCGACGCATCGGCCGTGCTCAGGCAACTCGACAAGTGCACCGAAGCCGTGCGGAAGTACAAGGACCACCCTGCCGTCCTGATGTGGGGCGTCGGCAACGAGATGGAAGGTGATGGAACGAATCCTGCGATCTGGTATGCCGTCGATCATATCGCCCGCGAGTGCAAACGCCTCGATCCGAACCATCCGACGATGACCGTCATTTCGGAGCCCATCGATCGCAAGGTACGGAACATCGAGAGATTCTGCCCGAATATCGACATCATCGGCGTCAACTCCTACGGCGGTATCGAGACGGTTGCCCGGCGATACCGCGCTGCCGGCGGGGCCAAGCCGTACATCCTCACTGAGTTCGGACCCCACGGACCATGGGAAGTCGGCAAGACTCCATGGGGCTCGCCAATTGAGCCGACAAGCACCGCGAAAGCCGAGGCTTACGCCAAGAGTTATCAACAGGCAGTCGCCTCACAACCCGACTTGTGCGTCGGTTCCTACGCATTTCTTTGGGGGCACAAGCAGGAAACCACCGCGACATGGTTTGGCATGCTGCTCCCCGACGGGCAACGCCTCGCTCCCGTTGACGCCATGACCGAGGCTTGGACCGGATCGCCCCCCAAGAACCGTTGCCCGCGAATTGAGTCGCTCACGGCTGCCAAGGTGAGCGAGCTGAAGCCCGGCGAGAAGCTCCACGCGAAACTCGTTGCTTCCGATCCCGAACACGATTCGATCAAGATCCGCTGGGTGCTCTGCCGCGATTCGGGTGTCATCGGCACGGGCGGGGATCCTCAAACCGAAGAAATCTCGATCGCCGACGCCGTTTCGGGGCAAGGCCCCGAAGTCGATGTCACCGTTCCGTCAAACGGCGGTGGGTATCGCCTCTTTGCATACGTCGCCGACAATCACGGCGGCGCCGCGGTGGCGAATCTGCCGCTGCAGGTCAGCGCGCCGATCATGGCTGAGTCTGCGCCCAAATCCGGACTGCCGTTTGTGGTCTACGCCGACGACATGAAGGAATCGCCGTACATTCCATCGGGCTTCATGGGCAATACGGCTGCAATCCAGATGACGCCCGATTGCACCGAGCAACCGCACGCCGGAAGGACCTGTCTCCGTGTCGAATACCAGGCCGCGGATCAATGGGGCGGCGTGCTCTGGCAGTCTCCGGCCAATGACTGGGACGGCACAAAGCCCGGCGGACTGGACCTCAGCGGCGCAACGCAACTTGAGTTCTGGGTCCGCGGGTCCGCCGGCGGGGAAGTCGTCAATTTCACGTTCGGCGTTCTCGACGGCAACCAGCCCTATCGCGACACCGCACACGGTGAACTCAAAGAGGTGACTTTGACCAACCAATGGCAGAAACTGCGAATTCCGCTGGACGGCCGCGATCTGAGCCGAATCAAAACGGCCTTCGGCTGGTCGCTCGCCGGCCAAGGCAAGCCTGTGAAGTTCTATTTGGATGACATACGGTACTGCGGCCAATAGCAGGGAAATTTCAAAAACAGTCACAAAGGTCTCTCACAGAGGCACAGGGAACACGGAGGGGCTTCTGCCTCTGCGAAGTCGAACGAGAAGACCCGGCATCGCGCAGCGACTGCATGATGGCAGCCGTGGGGTTCAACCCACGGCGTTCTGCTGTGGCCCCAGGAGTGACTCTGGCTGATAAGGGAAATGCCGGGACAAGAAACAACGGCCGAACGTTCATGACGAAACCACCGCGCTGGCTCATTGCGGCCGGCTTGCTGACGATCTACCTGATTTGGGGCTCGACGTATCTCGGCATTCGTGTTGCCGTGGAGACATTGCCCCCCTTCCTGATGGCCGGGGCCCGCTTCCTGACGGCCGGCAGCATTGTCGCAATTCTCGTGCTAATGACGGGGAAGTTCCGCGCCACACCTGTGCTGTGGCTGTGGAACGGCGCCATTGGCTGCCTGATGCTGCTCGGCGGCAACGGGTTTGTTTCCTGGGCTGAACAGAAGATCCCGTCAGGCATCGCCACGCTGATCGTCTCGTTCAATCCGCTGATGATCGTCGTCGCGGAGTGGATGGTGTGGCGTGTGACTCGAGGCAGGATGGGCGGCAAGCCGAATTGGCTGGTCTTCCTCGGATTGGGATTGGGACTTGCCGGGTTAGGGCTGCTCGTCGGGCCGTCGCTTGGTTCCGCGGACGGAGGATCGTACGACGCGTTTCGCGTGGGAGCACTCATTCTGGCCTGCTTGTGCTGGACCATTGGATCGATGATGTCGCGGTACGGCAATAAGCCCATAGATCCGTTCACCGGTTCTGCGATTCAGATGCTCTGCGGCGGCGTTTGCCTGACATTTGTCGGCAGCCTTCTTGGCGAGTGGCACGCAACGGACTGGCATGCGGTCACCGGCCAATCCGTGTTGGCCTGGAGTTACCTAGTGATTGCTGGCTCGCTGATCGCGTTCACTACGTTTGTGTGGCTGATGAACCACACATCGCCGACCCTGATTTCGACCTACGCCTATGTGAACCCGATCGTCGCCGTGTTTCTCGGATGGCTTGTGCTTGACGAGGTGGTTGACCGATGGACCCTGATTGCAGCCGTGATCATTGTGGCCGGAGTCGCCTCGATCACGATCGGCAAGAGCCTGAAGACGGCCAAGGAGAAGCCTGCGCCCGCAGCTGAGGAATGAGGATGAAGCAGCGAATGAAAAGACTCAACTGCCAGTTTTCGAGTCTGGTGTCTTCGTGGACTGCCGGCAGTTGCACACAGGCCGCACTCGCTGCCGTCGTTACGCTGGTGCTGGCGGCGATGCTGCCTTTGGGCACACGTGCCGCCGAACAAATCGCTTCGCCTCCAAACGAGTCTTCCTGCGCAGCGGCGCTTCATTTCACCACACCGCAACGCTGGGTCGGCGACGTCCATCCGTACTACGAGGACGGCAGGTATCATCTGATCTACGTCTACGATCCGGGCGACTGGCGAGTCGGGCATTTGCAGTCTCGCGATCTGCTTCACTGGGAAGAGCGGGAGATGGCGCATACGCCGCCCCCATTAGTCCCGCAAGTGCTTCCGAACTACTACGTGCTGCAGATTATCCCCGACTCGATTCACGGAGGATATCGCACCTTTTATCCGTACTACGGAATCCGCGTTTCTCGGAGCCGAGATCTTGTTGCATGGCAATATGCAGAGCCGCAATTGGCGGTGCCGACGCCGCCGGGATATGGACGAATGGCCGACCCGTATCCGTTCTGGAACGAGGACCGAAAGGAGTTCTGGATGGTCGTCACGCTTCGCAAGGACGGCCTCCCGCTCGATCGCGCAGGTGCATTCGGCTACGCCACGTCCGCGGACCTGGAGCATTGGACATGGCGGGGCGAACTTTACTCGCCGGGAAATATCGGCGAACCCGAGCTCCCTCTAATGTTCAAAATGGGGCAGCGGTGGTATCTGCTCGGGTTTCCCAATGATGGCAGGACTCTGGGAGAGCCGACGTACCGAATGAGTTCTCGTTGCGATGGGCCCTGGACCGTTCCCGTTCCCGACAAGCTCGACGGCAAACACTTCTGTCCGGGGCGCACGGCGTTCGACGGCACCCGTCGTCTGCTTTTCGGGTGGATTCCCAAGAGCATTCTACCGTCAGGTGCCCAGCATTGGGGCGGACACCTCGCCCTGCCCCGGGAGTTATACGCGTTGCCGGATGGCCGCCTCGCGGTCCGACTCGAGACGTCTGTCGCGGATCGCATTCGCGGCGAACGCTTGTTCCCGAAACCGGGCAGTGAATTAACACCTCAGGCTGGCCAGTGGACCATCGTTGGCGAGTCGGCTGCTTTGCACCGCTCCCGACAGCGAAATTCAATTCGCCTACAGCATGCCCCCGATCGAATTGACTTGACGTTGAACGTAACGCTCCAGGATGGGTGCGATCGAGCCGGCATTGTTCTTGGGAGCACCGCGAACAGTTCAGGTTATGAGATTGCCATCGACAAGCAGAACAATCGTCTGGCCGTACTGAACCGCGATGGGACCGTCTGCGTCATGCAGGTCATTGACGATCTCAGCGGCCGCAAAATCCAGTTACGAGTCCTCGTCGACGGCGACATCGTCGAGGTGTTTTGCGCGGACCGCTATGCTCTGGCGGCCAGGTTGTCCGAAAGCGTCCGCAGCGAGAGCGTCGCGTTGTTTGCCCAAGGACCGGCCGAATTCGAGGAGATCGGCGTGTACCGGCTTCGAACACTGCACGACATTGCTCCCGCAGCGCCCAAGTAGCCGTTGGCGAACAACTGCCGAGAACGCTACGCCAGATCCGGGATCACGCGCCGCGTGCCCTCGATGTACTCGGCGACAATCTTGTTTGCCAGTTGCAATTGCTCCAGCGGCGATGAGTCCGCTCCGTGCATCAGCATCATGCAGACGCTCAGCAGATCGCCTGTGCCTGCGGAGTTCCGGCAGAAATGCACCGGAACCGCGGGACAGACAGTCAACTGCCCGCGACAATAATGGGCCGCGCCCTGAGCGCCCATGTGGATGACCGCGGCACGCGCGCCCCAGCGTGTGATCTGCTCGAGTGACGCTTCGATGTTGACGGAGTCGGCAAACTCGTTCAACTCGCGGACGTTTCCGTGAACCAGATCGACCAGCGGCAGGATGCGTCGCACGGCATCTTTGCGCCGGGCAATCGCGTCGGCGTCAGCCGATCCCCATTGAGGGTCCCAGTTGATATCGAGCGACGTGGCCAAGCCTCGCTGGCGTGCAGCCTTAAGCAACTCTTCATTGCCGCCGGCCAACATCGGCTCCGAGAACCAGACGTCGGCCCGCAACAGGTGCCCCGCATCGCGGAACATCTCCGGATCGATATCCGCGGCAGCGAGCGCATAATTGTTCGGTTGACAACTGACAAAATGCCGTGCTCCGCTATCGTAACTGAGCACTACGGAACTGCCTGTGGCAACGCCCGGATCGTGACGAATAAACGTCTTCACGCCGCAGTCGGCCAAAGACCGTTCCAAACGAACGCCGAGCGGATCGGTTCCGACTTTACCGCCAAATCGCACGTCGGCGCCGAGTGAAGCCGCTGCCAGCGCGCTATTGGCTCCTCCTCCGCCGATCGTCTCCCGAATGAAGGCCGTCGGAGTCTCGCCGTCCTCGCACAGGTACGAGCCGGCGCGCAGCGGGGCCGTCTTAACGTCGCGACAGATGCTGCCCACGACTGCCAGCCGCCGACCGCGAAATACCGATTCATCAAGCATGGTTTCGGAACTCCACGCCAAACGGCGAAGAGGCTTAGGATTTACACCGACACAACAGCTGACGCCCGTCACCGATTTCCCTCGGCCAGCCAGGCGCGAAGCAGATCCATCAGCAGGTGCTCGACGACAAGATGCATGCCTTCGGTTTGCGGCGTTGATTCGACGGGAACCAGAATCGAGCAGTCCGACTCCTGATGCAGTATTCCGCCGTCGAAGCCCACCAGGGAGATTGTGGTCGCGCCGGCCTGCTTGGCGAAACGCAGGCCGCTGACCAGATCGCTCGAGAACCCTTTGCCGCCGTGAACCGAGATCAGGATGACCACATCCGCCGGTTGCAGCAGTCCTCGCATCTGGTTGGCGAAAACGTCCTCGCGTGCCGCGTCGTTGGCCCATGCCGTGTAAAGCGGAACGTTGTCCGTCAGGCATCTTGCGTCGAACGGGCGTGCGCCGTCAGGGATCACGTATTTGGCCAGATCGCAGGCAAAATGCTGTGCCGTCGACGCCGATCCCCCATTGCCCAGCGTCCAGACCCGCCCTCCCCTGGCATAGCACGCTTGGAGCAGTTCGGCGGCGCGGGCGATCGCATGCCGATCGAGGCGTTCGAGCAACCGGGCCGTCTCGGCCAGATAAGTGTCAATTCGTTGGTTCAAGTCGAGCATCGTTTCGTGCACTCCCTCCGGGCAAGTCAGTGAATCCGCGCGGCAGCGTCGATCTAAGCGAGACGCGCGTCCACGTCGTACATTGCCAGAATGTTGTCGGTCGGCGCGTCATTCTGCAGATTGTGCGTCGCGCAGACGATGTAGCCGCCGTCCTGGCCAAGCTCTCCGACTCGCGATCGAACTTCCTCTCGGACTTCCTCCGCGGAACATCGCGTAAGCGTCAGTTGGATGTCGATACCGCCGTGGAAACAGAGTCGGCTCCCGAAATCACGCTTCAATTCGCGCGGGACCATGCGTTTTGCTCGAACCTGAATCGGATTGAGAATTTCCACGCCGATTTCGATTAACTCGGGAATATAATCCCTGACGGAACCGCAGCTGTGCAGCATGCTCTTGACGCCGGCCTGTCTGGCGATGGCGAACAGGCGGGCCGCATACGGGGCGAAGAACTCATCGAGCATCTTCTTGCTGAACATCAGACCTTCCTGAGTGCCGAGGTCGGCCAGCAGCAGCACCATGTCGATCCGGCCGTCAGTGGCCTCGAGCGCCCTCGTCAGATCCTCACAGTAAAACGCGGTGAATTTCTCGATCAGGTAATGAGCCATTTCGGGATGGAGCGACAGGTCGCAGTAGAACTGCTCCTTGCCGCGAACCAGCGCCGGTCGCTCGAAGATGTCGCCAAATCCGTACCTCAGCGCGTAACCGGAGTACTTCTGCACCTGCTGTTTCAACGGTCCGTAGTCAAAAAGGTCGGGTGTGGGCCAATTGAATCGCTCGAGGTCTTTCATCGTCCGGGCATCGGCCAGCGCACCGGCAACGTGAAACCACTCCTCGGTTCCAAGCACGTCGACCTTGCGCCATCGCTCGCCCCAGAAATTCTGCTTCAGGCCGCCGGGCAGATCCTTCAGGGGCGGTTCCACGGCGGTCAGTCCGCGCACGTCGACCTGAAGATAGTCGAGCAATTCATCCCGGTCCGCCAGACCGAGGTCCCGCAACAACCGCTCTGTCACACAAGGCTCGGCCCAGTAATCCACCGGAGCCCGATCCGGCCGATGGCGACTCAACGCGGTAAGCACTCGCTCTCGCGGCGTCATCGCACGTCCTCCACACTGCTACTGGTAGATGTTCTCCATCTGCCACGCATCAAACGATTGCAGCACCGTATCCGCTCCGACGGACAAAAGCGAAACGCCGTCGCTGTCATCTCGACTGGGAAAGACCCGCACAGCGAGAGCCTGGCGGCCGGCGACAAACACTTCGATAACGCTGCGGTCGACGAAGACCCGCATTTCCACAGGCTGTGCCTCGGGAATGAAGACGTTGGCCTGCTCCACAGGCCGGATCTCCATCGGAGCAGTCGAAGACCGCGTCGAATCGATTTCGACGACGCTGTCGTTGCCCGCGCTGAGATGGTTGATGTAGCCCCGATTGCGGTACAAACGCACGGTCGTGACCTCTTCGCGGTTCTTCGAGCGGAAGAAATTCAACTCGACCGTTGAGGCATCCTTCGGATCGAGCACGAAGCGGTACTCCATCGACTTGCCGTGAACGTCGTCCAGCACGACTTCCTGGCCGGCGCCCAGGGCGACGTTCTTCTTCTGGATGTGTGCGCGTCGCAGGCAATTCACCGACGGGTGCGGCTGAATACCGATCTCGTTCGGGTTCAGCAGCGTGACGAGGTACGGCAGCGTCATGATCTGTGTCCAACGTTGCGACCGCTGGCCGTGATTCATGTTGAAAATGCCCACCAGTCCGCCCTTGCCGTCCGGCGTGAATGACGGAGCGTGAACTCCGTTGGGCCAGGATGCCCCATGATTGAACTTGCCGCCGTGCCCCGTATAGAACTTCTTCTGTTTCGTGTCGTACTGGCCGAGAAGATATTCGCCCCCGGACGTGTGGCTGTAGTGAATCAGAATGTGCCGCCGCGTGGCGGGGTCATCCTGCGGGCCGATCGGCCAGAAATACGGACAAGCGCCGTCGTCAAATATGCGGGAAACGTAGTCGTCCTCCACGAACGAATGAACGTAATCCCACTTCGCAAGGTCCTTCGACTCGAACAGGAACCATGCAGGACGCCTCACGTTCAACCGTCCTTTCGGCTCGGTTCCGGCAGATAGCAGGCAATAAACGTCTCCCTCCTTCCAGACACACGCGTCGAAGATCGAGTACGGCTTCGGCTCGGTTGGAAGTGGAATCACGGCGTCGCTGCCCACCTTCGTCCAATTCAGCAGGAGCGGATCATCCGAGGTGGCGATCATCGTGCCGCAATCGTTGCCGAAATACGCCGCGATCGCACGGTTCTCTTCGAGATAGACGGAACCGGACCAACTTCCCTGCTCGGGCCCCGGATAGATTGCCGGAGGCAGGTCCTTCCAGTGAATCAGATCGTCGCTGTATGCGTGGCCCCAGTGCACCTGATTCTCGCTTTCCTGCGGAATCCACTGATAGAAGAGGTGCCAGCGATTTCGCCAGAAAGAGATGCCGTTCGGATCGTTCAAGTACCCTTCCGGCTGGACGAAATGGTAAATAGGCTTGTGAGGATTCTCGGCACTCTTCAGTCGCGACTCCGCGAATCGTTTTACGAGCGGATTGTCCTTCAGCGCAGCGAACTGTTCATCCAGTTGTGTTGGGAACGTGTACTTGGGAATCGGCGGCGCCGGTTCGGTGGCGCGTGCGATGAAGGCGCCAGGCCTCGGCCCGATGACGAGCGCTCCGCCTTGAACCTGAGTGTCCCCGCGCATTCGGACAAACTTCCAGTTGCCGGTGCGGTCCTTTGCCTCGCTGCCGGTGAAGTCCCACCATGCCCATGCCTGGACACCGTCAAGTGCCTGACCCGGCTTCAGCGAGGCAATCGTTTGGGCATCCAGCGCCACGGGATATATCCGGGCGTCCTGGATCTTGCCGATGAAACAGTTGAACTGATTCGCTTTGTGTCGCGGACCGATCAGCAGCGTGGCGTTCTTGTCGTATGTCTGGGCGGAATCAGGCATCTCGTACGACGCGTAGGTTGCCCCGTTGCGGTAAATGGTCACATGCCGGCCCTGGTAGACGATGGCTATCTGGACGAACTCGTCCGGCCCTGCCGTCTCCGACGCATACGCGGACTGGTCCCGCTGGTTGCGCTTCCCCATCGTGCTGCCGGCCATCCACTTCTGAGGCGTGGTCTCGCCGAACACAATGCCGTCGAACGCGTCGGGATTGGCCATGTCCACGGTGAGCGCCGATCCGCCATGCTGCGTCAGATTCGCAGGCGCCGCCCAGACAATCATGGTCTTGTCGGTGATCGGTTCCTGGGCAATCGCCGACGCAATGACCGTCAGGATCAGGAGAAATGTCGAGGTCAAGGCACCACGCGAGTTCATCATCGTCCCCTTGTTTCTGGTATTCCGCAGTTCGTAAGAGTCTACGCCGACGAACCGCGACATGGGAGCGGGTCAGAGGATGATGGGCGGGTTCGGCATTTTCGTGATTGCGTTCCGGATCACCGTCATCGGTGTTTCGCGATTATGGAGCGTCCCGGTAGCGGACTGGTCGGAAGACCGGCCCGCTACTCACGAAGAAGCACGGGCGACGACGCGTCGTTTGCACTGTGTGTGGAATAACCGTACGCTGAACGCCCAACAGAACGCTATCCAGAAAAGCAGTCGGAGAATTTCGGATGAAATATCACTTTTGCGCGTTGGCATTCGGACTCGCCTTTGCAGCAGGGGTATCGGCCGAGCCGGCAAGCGATGCTGCGGCAGGCGAGGCGCGCGACGCGGTGCTCTGGTACAACAAACCGGCGACACGCTGGGAAGCTGAAGCATTGCCGATCGGCAATGGCCGCCTCGGCGCGATGATCTTCGGCGGTGCAGCCCGTGAACATATCCAGTTCAACGAGGACAGCCTCTGGACTGGGGATGCCTGCCCGTCCGGCGTCTACGAGAAGATGGGGGCCTACCAGAACTTCGGCGACCTGTTCATCCGGCTTGACTCCGCCGCCGCGGAATCGGGAGTGGCGTGTCCGAGCGGCCACGCCGCGTTCGACGCGACCGAGGATGTCGCCAGCACGGTTGACGGCCAAGCCGACACGAAATGGTGCGTAGAGCACAACGGAAAGCCCGTCGTCTGGGAAACGCGATTGCCGCGTGAGTCAACTGTCGAAAAGTACTCGCTCACCTCGGCCAACGATATTCCGGCACGCGACCCTTCCACGTGGGAGTTGAGCGGATCCAACGACGGACAAGAGTGGTCGGCACTCGATCGGCACGAAAAAGAACCGCCCTTCGCACAGCGCGGCGAGACCAGAACTTACAGCGTCAAGCAGCCCAAGGCATTCCGCTTGTACAGACTGACATTCACGCCGAATCCTGATGCAAAGCACTTTCAGGTGGCCGAGATCAAATTGACCGGTGCGCAAACGGAAGCGGACGGAAATCGTCACGAAGACTATCGGCGCGATCTTGATATTGCCAGCGCTGTCGCGGGGGTTTCGTTCACTGCGAACGGCGTGCGGCACCATCGCGAGAT
>CAIPEB010000466.1 GCA_903863885.1 uncultured Planctomycetaceae bacterium
GAAGTCCAGTCTCGCCAGGTTGCCTCAATGCTAGCATCACCAAAGACTTATGTAGTACAACGAGCCCTCCGGGAGAGTCGGGCCGAAGGCCCGGAGAGGGCTACCGCGCCACTGGTCGTAGAATTCACTATTGGTTCGGAAGACCCTCCCCGACCGCCACGCGGCCGCCCCTCCCGCACGCGGGAGGGTGAAGCCAAGTCGTTATGTCCAAATGGTTCCTGAACCGCACGACCTCCTTGGGGAGAGTGGGTCTTCAAACACGTTTGTAGGTGTGTTCCCCTGGGCCCTCAGGAGCCCGTCCTTGCACGGACTGCTTATTCGTTTGTGCGCCAGAATCCTTGGAAAGCAGAGTTTTCCGGAGGTTGCTTGCACTCGCTTCATCCCGCAGCGGGGATGTTCAACTCAGCCAACGTGCCGCGGAGCCACTTCAGCGAGCGTTCAATCATCGGCCCGCCCTGGCCTTCGCACTCCATGCTCAACACCCCGTCGTAGTTGTGGTCGCGAAGCAGCGCAAGACAATTCTTGATGTTCTCGGCGTTGACGCCGTCACCGATGGCGCAATGACTGATTGGAATTCCGGTCTGCTTTCCTCGCGTCGCACTCGCCAGCGACGACGAGACGTCTTTCACGTGCACATGATTCACGCGATCGATAAATCGCCGGACGAACGCCACCGGGTCCTGGCCGGCAATGAACGTGTTGCCCGTGTCCAGGTTCAGACGCAAGTAGGGCGATTCGCAGAACTTCAACATGCGGTCCATGAAATCGGGCTTGGTGGTGAAGTAGCCGTGGGGCTCGATGTTCACGACGATCCGGTGGGCCTCCGCGACCTCGATGATCTGCTGATAGCTTCGCTTCATCAGATCCATGGCTTCTTCCTCATTCAGGCCAGGCGGAGCGTGCAGACCGTCGGTAGTATCGACTCGAGGGCAGCCCGCCAAATCCGCCCAGGCGATGGCCTTCATGACATAGGGCACGCCATGCAGCGGCCCATCCTTTCCCGACAGCGGGTAGGCTGCATCGATCTGCGAAAACTGGACTCCGTACTTTTCCATTTGCCGCCGCAAAATGACAGGATCTTCGTAAAGGGCCAAATGCGGCCAATACCCAAGGCCATGCGCCCAACTCACTCCGTCCATCACGCCGCATTCGATGTAGTGCACGTGATTCTCTTGCGCCCATTGCAGGCACTTTTCGAAATTGAAAAACGCCGAGTTGAACGCGTCCGTGTGAAAACCGATCTTCATACTCGGTTTCTTTTCAGTCGATGGCGCCGCAGTCGGAGCCTCGGGCGCTTGTTCTGCAAGGGCCGTCGGGGCCGCGCAGCATCCGACTGCCGCAGCGGCCACGGCAACCATCCCTTGAGTTACGAATTCGCGACGTGAGAATGCGTCATCTGCCATGGGTATACTCCTGTTACGTTGATTGTAGCCGATGTGCGAGCCGGGCCAAACTGCGCGATTGATGCGTTTCGCCCAACATCGCGTTGCCCCGAAAGCGGGCCGATCGTCCGCTTCGCGCGCCGTGTCGAAGCTCGCGGCGACGGTTGCTTTGACTGGTGCCGGCGAAGGCGGGAGAGCAGCCTGTTGAAGGGGTGCTCGATGATCGCCGAGGCGCTATGATTCGCGCTGCCTGCGCCATGACGTACGATGACCTGCGCAGTACCGCATCATTCACGCGAAAGGGCATGCCATGAAGAGTCGCGATAACCGGTCAGAATTGACCGTCGTCCAGGGGGCCGGATGCGTCACCACTTGCTGCGACCGTACGAAAACGGAGTCAGAACTCGCCGTCTCGCGGCGACGTTTCCTGCAAGGAATGGGAGCCGCGGGTGTGGCGGTCGGCGGGCTGGCTTTGGCGGCCGCCGAATCGCGGGCCGCATCGGCGGACCCGGTACCGGGCGAGCCCTTTCCGCGAGGCAAGGCGCTGCGACTTAAGCCCATCCTCGTACACGATCTGCCTGATCGCAAGGAACGCACGTCGTGGCGCGGTTACGGCGGAATTCACACCCGGGAAGCCGCCCAGGAGGAAGCAGGTCGCATCGAAAAAGAGCTGCGCGAGATGAAAGACAAGGCCGAGTTCCCCGTTGAACTCCAACCGCTCGCCGTGCTCGATTCGCAGAGCAAACTCGCCCAGGCGCTGTCGCCCGATGTGGACATGTATGTGCTGTATGCGGCCGGGGCCTGCACGGAATGGCCGAAGGAAGCCCAGAGCCCGATGGTGATGTTCGTGCGGCATCGATCGGGGCCGTTCTACCTCGGTTTCGAGATCGCGCACTGGCGGTTCCTGCGCGAGAGCGGGGACCAGTTCACGAGGCAGGATTTCGGCCCGGACGACGTCGTCGTGGACAGTTACGACGAATTGCTCTGGCGAGCCCGCGCCCTCTACGGCCTCAAGAACGCCAGAGGGACGAAAATGCTGACGATCGGTGGACTGTGCGCGTACAGCCGCGAGGCACAGGAGGCCGGCCCTCGAACGGCCAAGGAGGTCTGGGGATACGACTTTGTGGACGTAAGCAACGAACAATTCGCGCAGCGTCTTGCCGCGGCCCGCAACGATCCGCAAGTGGTCAAACAGATCGAAGAACGGACCGCCTCGCTCTTGGCGATGCCGAACATCACGCTGGCCACCGAACGGAAGTTCGTATTCAACTCGTACATGGCATTGCATGTCTGCCGTGAGTTCCTCAAGGAGTCGGGCTGCAGCAACTTCGGTTTCTCCCAATGCATGGGCCACGGCCAAATCTCCATGCTGGACACGCCCGCCTGCTTCGTGCTCAGCCTGGCGAACGACGAAGGCCACACGGCATACTGCCACACCGACTTGTCTCACACCATGCCGGGAGTGTTGCTCCGCTGGATTGCGAGCCGACCCGCCTTCGTCTGCAATTCACATCATCCGCACGACGGGTTGTATTTTGTGGCGCATTGCCAGGCTCCGCGCCGGATGAATGGGCGAGACTACGAACCCGCCACCATCATGACCCATTACGAATCCGACTACGGGGCGGCCTGCAAGACTCACTACACCAAAGACCAGGTTGTCACCGCCGTAATCCCCAATCTCCGCTGCACGAAATGGCAGGCCTTCCGCGGCAAAATCGTCGGCGCGCCGTCTTACCCGGCATGCCGCTCGCAAATGGAAATCGAGATCGACGGTGATTGGAAGCGGTTGCTCCGCGAAATGGAGGGATTTCACACCCAAGTCGTCTACGGCGACTATACGCGTGAGGTCGGCTACGCGCTGCGGAAACTGGGAACCCGAATCGAATGGGATTGTTTCAGTTGAGCAAGAGGCGGAGAGCGTCAGATTGCTGACGGAGCAGAAAGAACGACTGTGATCCAAAGCTGCCATGTCGTCGGGCCTCAGGGCATGGCACGCTCGCCCATCGAATTGAAGAGGACCGGTCGTCGGATGTGCCGCACAGCAAAAGACATGCTCGCCCTCCTCACCACAGCCATGCTGCTGGGTCCTTTGTCCACGCTGTGCGCCAGTGAGACATCGAAGCTGACTCTGTCGGCGGACAGCACGCGAGTCGAACTTGCCACGGAGCGACAGAAGCTGGTCTTTTCACGGACAGACGGCTCCTTCGCACTGACTACCTATGTGCGGATGGGCGAGCAATGGAGGGCACTGTTCGACGCGGGCCGACCGTTGCTCGAAGGTCCGTGTTTCAATCTTCAGCCAACCCACTACTCGGTCCAGGCGGACGCACCCGAACGAAAGGTTGTGGTGTTTCGCGGACGCCATCTTCATCCGGATTATGACTGGGAACTGCGAGTGGAAGCGGCAGCAGACAGCCCGCTGTTTCGATTCGCAATCACCTGCACTCTGCCTGCGCCGCTTGTGTTGGATGCGCCTCAGCCGATTGTGGCTTTGTGGATGCAACAGGCCAAGCCGGCATATCAGCTCGATCAGGGACCGGACAGCATCTACGGCAGCGCCGGGATTCCGCACTGCTACGGATTTCCGGCTGCCTATCTATGGGACCAGGGGCGTGAGGCGGCGGTGTTCTTCAATATGACGCCGATGCGCTGGATGCAACCTGATGGCGTTGCCCGCTTCCATGACGTGCGTATCATGACTCGCGGCGATTCACGCCAGACCGGGTTGGGCATGCATTTCAAGAAGCTGTCGGGGCAACGCTTGCCGGCAGGCGAGATGGCCGTCGAGTTCTATCTATACCAGGGAACTCGCGCGGAACGGCCAACCGGCATGGAGGCGCTCGACACGACGATCCGCTTATTTGCTCCCTTGCACCCGGCGAATTCGTCTATTCCCCGCGATCAGTTGACGGGCGATTTCGCGAGTTGGGAGCAGTTTGCCCGCAACGCGATGATCGACCTGAGCACTCCTCAGGCAATGTCGGAGGTTTCCGCAGCCTGGCACGACGAACCGCTCGCTCTCGTGCCGCCCCAGGAAACCATGGTCGTCCACCCGTCGGCGCAGCAATGGGATTTTTCGACGGTGAACAATCACCTCACGCCATGGCTCCTGCTTGCGCGTCTTCACCGTGATGCCGAAGCGCTCAGGCTGGGGTTGCACAAAGCCAATGCGCTGCCGCGGTTCTATGACCCGCGCTCGCGACTCATTCGCCACGGCACGCGACAGCCTCCTCACATCGGCGACCTGGAGATGTGCTGGCAGAACTTCTTCTTCCACGAAGAGACGCTGCGCGCAGCCGCCGCGACCGGAGCTGAAGATTTCAATCCTGCAGTTGCCGGACGGTTCCTGATGGCCACAGCAGGGCTTCATGATCTGGCCAAGCAAGTGGGTTTTGTTTTCCCGCAGTGGTTCGATCCATACCTGAAGCAACCTATCATTCAGAATGATATGAAGCAACTGGGTATTGTCCGCGAACCTTGGCAGGCCGGCGCTTACGCGCACCTCATGATGCAGGCGTTCGAGATTACCGGCGAAACGAAATACCAGACCGATGCGCAGCAGTCGGTGGAAGTTCTGATGGAACGAATGAAGTTCCACGTCAAGAACGATGTTTATGACCGCCAGTACGAGGAACCGGCTGAATTCCCCGTGACGGAACTGTTCGGCAACGCGTGGGGGATAGCTGCTGCGCATAAGCTGCATGAAGTGACGGGCAACCCGAAGTTTCTGCGATACTCCCGCGACTTCATGAACGTGCTTCTGCGTCTCACTCCGTGGTACGAGGACGAGACCGACCCGGTGAGCCGCGATCTTCGCAGCGCCGGCTTGTTCTACCCGCATGCCGGCGCGCATGTGGCGACTCCCTGGGAGACCGTTGAAGCGCAACTCATAATCACGTGGACGCTGAAGCACGATCGCGATCATCCGTTGACTGAACTCCTATTGAAGCTGTCGAACCTGAATCGGACCAACTCTTTCTTTTTCTTCCCGGCCACCTGGACCGAGCCGGTATTGGCGCTCGAAGGCCCAAATCGTCCGGCGTGGGGACGCTACTTTCCCATCGAACCTTTCTACTGCCTGGAGGGAACCGGCGGACATCGTGGTCAGACGGCCGCCTACATGGCTGGCCTGGCACTGTGGAATGCGTGGCTGTACGAATCGCTGTCCAAGGCGAGCGACCGGGAAATAATGGTCCTGAATCTCGATGCGCTGGAGAACTTCGAAGGCGCTATCTCCGGCGTGGAACAGAATTTCCTGGCCTACAATCCAGGCCAGACGAGCCGCACATTCCGCCTTCTCTTTCACCAAGCGTCAGATGCGGATTATCTCGTGAAGATCGGCGTTGACGAACAAACGCATTCTGGAGCGGATCTCAGGCGTGGCGTGTCACTGACGCTGAAAGCCGGGGAAGACGTACGTATTGCTGTGCGTCGCGGCGATTTCCGCGAGTGCCAGATGCTGTTTCAACAGCGGCAGACGGCTCAGAACCTCGTATCTCATGCCTACCAGATTCTGCAGGAATGCGCAGTCGCCCGCGGGACCGCAGCCGTTTCTCCACAGGATATCCAAGCCTTTGCAGACGCACTTTCCGCGTGCCGAAGCGGACGTTTCGCGGAAGCCTGCGTCGTAGCGGGACGAATCGTTCAAGAACACCGAACCACGTCGGACACTTCCTTGTTCACAGGCGGCACCGACATACAATCGGGCGATCGGCAGACGATCGGTGGCACGAAAATGAGGTAACACATTCATGAGTGCAGCATCCGGAGGCGCGGCGGCCGCAGCAGCAGCGGTCATTCAAGCAGCCAAGGCGTCGGGAGTCATCGTTCGCATGGACCCAAGTGAATTCGTCGAAATACTCACCCGGCAGAAGGAACCGCTGGTTGTACACGCGACCGGCGGGCTATTCACGACGAATTATCAATACCTGACGAGTTACAAAGGTCTGGCTTTTTTCACCAAGTCTTCAGTACCCCTCAACCTGCCGCGCGGCACCGAATTGGTTTATGCCAGATCCATCTGGGTTCCAGGAATGTGACCATGCATTGCGTTCGTTCCGCGTCCGGCGCAGCGCGCACATTCAGTTTCGCGGCTGTCTGCACGCAGGTACCCGACAACCGGCTTCCACGCCTCGCAATGCCAAACAGCCACGGCCGACTTGCAGCTTCTTGCGTCCGGCAGTCGGTGAACTGTAGGTTACGACAAGATTCGATGGCCCCCTGCACCACGGTGGGATACTCGCATGGACAGAATACGTTGCTTCTGGACGGCGTTCATCGTGATAGCCGCAACGGCGGCCAGCAGTGGCGAAGAGCCCCGTTCCGCGGAAGCGCTGCTTCCGAAGGAACTGGCGCCCGATGTCCACGTCCTCTGCGCCCCGCATCGCTTCGGATCGGCGACAGTGGGCTGGGTGGCTCTCGCGAATGAAACGATACTGATTGACTGCCCGCATCCCGACTATCTGCCCAAGATTCTCGCCCGGATTGAGAGCACAACGGGCAAACCGCTGAAACGGGTTGTCCTGACGCACTCGAGGCAGTCACAATTAGCGGCGGCACAGACGCTCCTGAAACGCGGCATCACGGTCTGCGCAGAACGCCACACCGCGTTGCTGTTGAAACAGACGCTGCCGAGCAACGATCCTTCAGCCCAGGCGATCCGAGAGATCGACGACATAATCAAGATCGAGGCCGAAGGTGCGCTGCTCGAATTGTATCCTCTCGGGCATGCGTCAGGCCCTGGGAACCTTGCGGTGCTCGTGCGGCACAGGAACATTCTATTTGCCGGAGAGGTTTGCTCGAACGGACCGAAGAACGAGATCTCAAGAGGTCGAAACAGGCATTGGATTGACGCTATAGAACGGATCGAGAAACTGCCGGCTCAGACGGTCGTCCCCGCATTTGGCGATAGCGGAGGTTCGGAGATTCTTCGGCGGCAGAAGAGCTTCCTGCTGGAACTGCGTCGCCGGGTCAGTTATCTCATCACGCAGTCCAAGCCGCGTGATTTCGTTGTCGACAGACTCATGCAGAACACGGGGGAGCCCGTCTCGCCGAGCCTTTCGAGTTGGTTCCCGTATGACATCCCCGACGCGTCTGACATCAAACATGTGTTCGACGAACTCACCGTGCCCATAAGCCCCTACAGGAACGACCCGTTTGATGAAGGAGATCAAAGGCCACGTGCTCTCGCCCTTATCGGCGATCGTGTTCACGACCCCGGGCCCATCGAAGCGTGTTTGACCCAGGCGTTTTCCGACGCCGGTGCAGCAGTGCGCTGCGTCTTCGACGTGCGCGCTCTATCTGCCGAGAACCTGAAACAGGTGCAGATTCTCTGTATTCTGCGTGACGGTGTTCACTGGCCCGAAGGAATCGACAAATCGTCAGTGTGGATGACTCCTGAACAGGAACAGGCAGTGGCCAGTTTCGTGGAACAGGGCGGCGCGGTGATCGGACTTCACAACTGCCTCGGACTCTATCCCGCCAACGGACCATACCTGGCGCTTCTCGGCGGCACCTACAACGGACACGGTCCTTTGGAGCGTTTTCGAGTCAAGGTCCTCGATGCCGACCACCCGATAGCGCGCGGCGTTGAGTCTTTTGAAGTCGCCGACGAGCAGCATACCCCGGTCCCGAATGCGAAAAACGTCCGCATCTTCCTGAAGAGCTACTCGGAGGAGGGCATCGAGGCTGCAGCCGGTTGGACGCGCGAATTCGGCAAGGGGCGAGTGTGTTATCTTGCGAACGGGCACACACGCGAGTCACTGGCGCATCCGATGGAACAGCTTCTGCTGCGCAACGCCATTGACTGGTGCTTGAAGCGAGAGCCGGATGGCGCTCAGAAGTGACGACGCCTTCAGACGAAGGGGCGAGGCGTGGGCCGGATTTGCGGGCTTGGGCATCGCTCGCCTTCGGCCTGTGAAGTGTGACCGATGTTCTTCAGAAGGTGTTTTGAAATTCACTCGCCCCTTGGGGAGAGTCGCCCGTTAGGGCTGGAAAGAGGGGCGAATCCCCCTCCCCGGGCGCTTTCGCGTCCGACCCTCCCGCATTGCAGAGGGTGAATCGGATCTTTCAAACACGTTCTCAGATTCGTCCCGCTGAATCAAATGACGGCGACGTCGGCCGCACACGGGGCGTGCTGGGACTGTGCGGCCTCGAGCCCACCGGTCAGGGCGTCGATCCGAAAGCACTCCACACAGTCGGCGTCCTGGCTTGCCACAAGCAAGTACCTGCCGCTCGGGTCGAGGGTGAGGTTGCGTGCATTCGAATGAGCCGCCAACGCGTGTCGGCTCGCGAATGTCAGACTGCCGTCGCTGCGTTCCACGTTGAAAACCGCGATGCTCTGGTGGACCCGGCAGACGTAGTAGTAGTGCGACGCATCGGCCGACAAGCAGCCTTCAGCGCCCCAGAAGTCCGCCTTGCCGAGATTGTCCGAGTGGCCGCGACCGTTGAAGTCGTCCGGATAACAGCGCACGCTCTGCACTGGCGTGAGCCCCTTGTCGCCGTCCACGGTGCAGACGGCGACCGTGCCGTCGAGTTCGCAATTCACGTAGGCCACAGGCAGCGACGGGTGGAAGTTGATGCCGCGCGGGCCGCACCCAGGGGTCAATTGCACTTCCCGCTGCGGCGTCAATGCGCCTGAGTTCAGATCAAGGGTGTACTGGTGCACCTTGTCGGTGCCCAGATCCATCGCGTACACCAGGTTCGTGCGGGGATCGCCGTGAATACCGTGCGGGTGAGGCGCTGTTTGACGCAGCGGATGTGGCCCCGAACCTGAGTGGTTCGGCGCTGCGGTCACCTCGCCGATCATTCCGGTATCCGGGTCGAAGGGAAGCACCGAAACGCCGCCCTCCCAGTAGCGGGTCACGAGCAGGAAACGACCGGTGCGGTCAAACGTCGCACATGTGTTGCCTCGGCCGCCGGTCGACTGGGTACATATCTTTTCGAGTTCGCCGTCGGACCGAATCCGGTAGGACGTCACGAATCCGACACCGGCGGGCACTCCGGTGTGGTGGGAGAGTTCGTGCGTCGCCACAAGGAAACGCCGATTGGCATGAACTTCCAGCCACGTCGGCGAATCCTGTCTCGTGAGTCTGCCGGTCGGGGACAGCGAGCCGTCTGCGTCGTTGAACGAAAAGCAGAGGATCCCTTCGCCCGGCTGCTTTGATCCAACCCAGCCAAGCTGGCCGGGCGCGAAGCCGCTATAACACCCCGCGAAAGCGTATCGCTGCGACATCGAGTTGTCCCTCATGTGGCCCGCTCTGCCTCAGTGCGTCCGATCCGGCCGCACAACGTGGCGACGCAACTGGAGATTCTAACAGGACGCCAAACGGGTGCGACGCGTATCCCGACGCTCGTTGTTCCGGCCAGCATACCCGGCGCGACCGCATTTCGACGTTGCCGGCCACGCACTCGCATCGGCAGCGTTCGGCTCTTCAGTTCCCGCAGGAAACGATCGACACGTTGCGCACGGGACAGACACCTCGCCAACGGACTTCCTCGTCCGCTTTCGCCGGCGAGCGGCGCACATTCGTCTAATTTGCGTATTCAGTGCCGTTGGTACAGCCATACTCGGCCGTGCCGCCTTACGTTCGAACTGGTTGCCTGTGTGCCGTCCGGATCGTTCGCCGCCAACTGCTGCCACTTCACGACGAGTTTACGCCAACCTTCGTTTTGTTCTTGCACGTTCTCGACGTGTGAACGAGTGCCACTCAGGCGAGTCACCTCGCTCCAGTGGTCGTTCCATGCCTTGGTTGTCTCCGGGTCTTTCCGTCCTTGCTTTGCGGGTGGTTCAGGAACTTCTTTTGCGGTGACGAAATTGTCTCCGACGAGAAGGTCCTGCCGGCCATCTCCGTTGAAATCGGCGACGCAGACAGCCTGAAAACGCCGCGGTTCGCTGCCAACAGGCTCTTCGCCGGAACTCGACTTGTTATTGTCCGGCACGAGAATCTGCGGAGCCGCCAGTGCAGGCCGGCCTCTCTCGCCGACGTTCCGATACCACACAATATCGTCTCCTCGGCCGATGATCAGATCGTCGCGAGCGTCGCCGTCCCAATCCGCTACGCATGGCGGGACGATGCCGTTGGGGATCTTCTCGCCGTTGACCTTCAACGGTAAAGCATCGCCGAAGACGGGCTTCTCGCGACTGCCTTCGTTGGGCACCAAGCTGTAGATGTGGCGGCCAAGCAACAAGTCCGGCTTTCCGTCCTGATCCCAGTCGTGTGCGAAAACAGTCGAGTTATGGCGACGCCGATCGGGATAGCCGAACTGAATCTCGCCGTGCTTGTCACGCACGACCTCCGCCTGGGCAAACGTCCCGTCGCCGATGCGGCGGAACAAGAGAAGCACTCCGGGAAACGAACCGGAGAGGATATCAACACGTCCGTCGCCATCGAAGTCGAACAACTGGGGTGTGAAACCGACGTAGCATCCGGAAGGCACGCAGGCCGGCAATCCATCCACCGTGAACCACTCGAACCGATCGAACTTCGGTTCGGCGTTTGTTCCCGCGTTACGGTAGACCCGCAGTCTTCCGTAAACGTACTGTCCGACCAACAAGTCGTTCCTGCCGTCGCCATCGAAGTCGCCGACAAACGGCGCGGCGTACCCCTCCACATCGATCGGCTCGCCGCCCGCTGTCACCGGCACGGGCGCGTCCAGATCCCCTGCACGTTGTGCAACTGGCTGGTCCGCACCAAGAACGACGGAACCGGCAGGAATGTCGTACCAGAGCGTCACCAGCGAACCGATCGTCAGCACGCCGCCAAATACCGCTCCGCCCGCACCGAGAAATCGCAGGGTCATGATTCGGGCCTCTCGCATCGGATTTGTACCGCTGCTCCGCATTATCATACGGGACGGCCGTACGAGTCCAATGGCAGCGACCTGAAGGTATCAGAGACGGAAAAAAAGTGCGCGAAATCCTCTGACTGGTCAAGCACGCAGAACAGATAGAATGTCGAACAGGAAGACTCAGAACAGCGGCAGGCGGCGGGCAGCGGACTGGTGTCGCGGATTGCACACCGACGACGACGATTCGATCTGTCAACTTGACGGTTGCGATCAGCGTCGGACGGGGCCAGAATCGATTTCGCGCGTGACCGAGTTGGCATGGTCGTGCGGTTCCAGGAGCGGGAGACCACAACCCGTCGACAGTCTTCTGGCGACAGCATCGCGATGGATGTGTTCAACGACTTCATCACTCACCTGGAGGCACCGCGAGTATGGTTCCGATCCGACGGATATTGTTGGTACCCGGCACACGGCGCGATCGTGTTGCATTCATCGTTTGCATGGTCGGGTGTTGTTCTTTCATGCCGCAGGCTGTCAGGGGAGCTTCTTCGCCGATTGACTCGGGCGAGCGGCGGTATGCTGAGTCGCCTTTCGTTGTTGACGTCACCAAGCCGCCTTACAACGCCAAGGGCGATGGCATTTCCGACGACACCGAGCCGTTGCAGTCTGCCCTCAACGAGAACGTCGGACGGCATCGACTGCTGTATTTCCCTGCCGGAACCTATCTGGTTGGCAAAACGCTCACGTGGCCGAAGCAATGGAACGAGAAGGACAACTGGGGCAAGACCTTTCTTTGCGGTCAACATCGTGACAAGTCCGTTATCCGACTCAAGGATGGGACGTTCACCGACGTGGACAAACCGCTGGCCATTATGTGGTGCGGGGGATTTGGATCGGCCGACTGGTTTCACAATTACGTTGAGAATCTCACGTTCGATGTCGGTCGCGACAATCCCGGAGCGATCGCCCTGCAGTTCTACTCGAACAACAGCGGGGCGGTCCGTCACTGCCGCTTCATTGCTGTCGAGGGAAGCGGCTTCGTTGGACTTGATCTAGCGCACCGGGATATGAACGGACCTCTGCTGGTGCGAGATTGCGAGGTCATTGGTTTCTCGCGCGGCATCGTGACTGGGCGGGCCGTGAACAGCCAGACATTTGAACATATCACATTGCGCGGACAGCGACTTCTCGGTTTCGAGAATCAAGGGCAGGCCATCAGCATCCGTGGACTTGCGAGCGACAATACCGTGCCGGCGGTCATGACGTACGGCAGCCTGTGCCTCATTGAGGCAAAACTCGCCGGCAGAGACGCGGCGGCAAAGGTGCCGGCCATCGTGAACTACAACGGAGGCCGCGTCTTTTTGCGCGACATATTCACTTCCGGTTATGCCCGCGCGCTCGGCGACGTCCTGACTCCCGATTCTGCCCAGGCTTTTCGCATCCAAGGCGTTGACAGACCCGGCAGCGCCGGTCCCGACATCGCGGAGTACAGCTCGCAGGCAGTGACGACGCCCTTCGCTTCTCCGGCACGATCGCTGCGGTTGCCTGTCAAGGAGACGCCGGAGATGCCTTGGGACGACCCGCAAACCTGGGCCAACGTGGATGAATTCGGTGCGGATCCGACAGCACAGCAAGACTCGTCGGGTGCAATTCAGCGGGCGTTGGACTCGGGTGCCAGCACGGTTTTCCTGCCTGGGAGTTATCTTCTTTTGAGAACTGTCAATATCGGCGGCAAGGTGCGTCGGGTGATCGGCGTGGGCGGCCAAATCGACTACTTCTCGAAGGTCAAGCCCGACCTTCGCATTGTCGATGGCGAGTCGTCAGTGGTGAGTATTGAGCATTTTGCCAATATTCACGGTGGGTTGGAGATCGCGACGCATCGGTCGGTGCTGTTGCGCAGCGTGTCGGACTGTCCATTGACAGGAACGGGTGCCTCGGAGGGCGGCGAACTCTTCCTGGAAGACTCGGTGACTCACGATCTGCAGTTGACGAAGCGGCGAGTGTGGGCCAGACAACTGAATATCGAGAACCAGGGCACGCACCTGACCAACGACGGCAGTGATGTGTGGATCCTGGGCTACAAGACCGAACGCGGCGGCACTTTGCTCGAAACGCGGGGCCGGGGACGGAGCGAAGTCCTGGGAGGATTCAGTTATACGACAACAGCCGGAAAACTCGCACCGATGTTCGTGACCGACAACGCGTCCGTCTTCACGTTCTTCGCTGAAGTCTGCTATTCCGGCGATCCCTTCTCGGTGCTCATTCGCGAGAAACGAGGAGTCGACGTGAAAGAAGTGCCGCGCGGACAGGGGCACACGGCTCCCTACGCGGGATACTGAGCCAATCGATCCGGGACACGCAACTGGGGGATGTGCACAGGGCTACGGGGAAGGTGGGCATGCGCAGGGTACATTCGAGTTTCTGTTTCTGTTTCTGTTTCTGCATGCTGACGTTATCGGGGATTTCCGAGGCGGAGCAAAGCTTCGAGGCCTTCGACCGCGACCCGGGCTGGGATGGCCACCAAAACCGCATCGTGCGTCCGGAGACCGTTCGACAGGACTTCGGCTGCAGCACGGACACGGCGCATGCAGGCGGCGCACGTGGGGAAGTCGGCGGCACCATCCAGCCCGCCGCCGAAGCGGCCTACTTTGCAATTCCCGTCACCGGTTTGAATCTGCACACACCCTTCCGCGCGTCGGGCAAGCTCTTTGTGAAGAAGGGAGGCGGCCATTTTCTGCTGGGGTTCTTCAACGACGGCACACAAAACGAATGGCGCACGCCCAATACTGCGGCGTTCCGCATTCTTCAACGTGGTGAGACCTTCTACTGCTATCCGGAATACTGCAGTGCGAAGTGGCGCGCCGCATCCGGTGTGGTCGGGACCTACAACGCTGCCACCGACCGGTTTACTGAAGTTGAGTTGCCGGCCGACACCGCCTATGCCTGGTCACTCGCCTTTGAACCGGACGCGAACGAGGGGGAGGGCCGATTCGTCGCCCAGTTCGGCAAGCACGAAATCGTGACTGCCCTGGACCCGAAGATCAAGGAAGACGGCGCTGCGTTCAACCGTTTCGGTCTGCTTCCGGTAATGAAACAGTGGGACAGTGCCGGACAGGCGTGGATCGATGACGTGACCGTTCAGGGGCGCTCTTTTGACTTTGCGGATGGCGCGGACGGTTGGATAGGCCTCAACAACCGGACCACGTATGAAACCCGTAATGTACGGCCGCGGTTTGATTTCGGGTGGACCAACACCGCCTACGCCGGAGGACGCGCCGCCGGTGAATTGGGTGGTCTGTTCTTCCGGGGCGATTGCCGGTATCCGGAGAAACTCGCTCACTACGGTGCCCGGGTGGAAGGACTGACGTTGCGCCAGCCATTGCACGCCTCGGGCAAGGTCGCACTGCGGCGGGGTGTCAGTGACAGCACTACGCTGTTCGGGTTCTACCATGCAGCAGAGAGCCTGCGAGTCAATCCTCAACAGAACAACGCCACACCCTGCCAGGTGCTGGGAGTCAACATCGAAGGCCCTTCGGCGGAAGGTTTCTATTTCTATCCGGTGTTGCGAGGCTCGGGCGACACGCTCCATCCACGTGGCTATCTGGGTGCCCCACGCATCTATCCCGACGGAAGATCTCATTCATGGACGCTGGACTACGTGCCCGCAGACGGCGTCACTCCCGCGCGAGTAGCGGTGACGCTCGACGACCAGCATATCGAGCAAGTAATTCCCGCAGCCGTACTCGCGGAGAAAATCGTCTTTGATCATTTCGGCCTGATTACCCCGTGGATCGACGGCAATGGCCAGACGGTCTTTTTTGACGACATTGACTTTACGATCCGCCAAGTGAGGTGAATTCCGGAATCCGCGTTCCCGTTTGCAGACACGGCCGACTGTACCGCATTCCGACAAGACCCGGATGTGTTGGGACTCGGTTCCCATTTGCGCCCGTTGAGTTCCTGCTACCCGTCGGCATCGCCCTGACTGAGGAAAGCAATGACGTGCTCGCCGAGCCCTTCCGGCCCGAGATGTCGGTCGAAAAATCGCCTGTGCAGGAACGTCGACATCATTCCCGAAATACCCACGAAATTAAGGGGTTAGCTGACGCCAGCCATGCCTCTCCGGTATCTTGTTGTGGATGTATTTCTGGACAGTTACGATAGGATGACGAGCACGGAAAACGACACAATCCAGCCCCCGGCGTTTCAGAAGTGTTGCCCGATCCCAATGCGATTCAAACGGCGAGTTGGACCCTGCCGATGCACGAGCGGGTGAGCGCCGTGTCCCGCAGACAGCCGGACGCGGTGGCAATACGTTTTGCCAATCGCTCTTGGAGCTATGCGGAAATGGAACGGCTCGCCGACGGTGTGGCGGCGATGCTGCTTGAGCGGGGGATCTCTCCTCGCGAAGTTGTCGCCGTCCACAGCAACCGAACCCCGGCGCTCGTTTGGTCAATTCTCGGAATCCTGAAAGCGGGTGCTGCGTTCGCGATCCTGGACGCGACCTATCCCGACTCGCGGCTTGCAAGTCGGATCTCGACGGCGCGGCCGAGCGGCTTTATCCGCCTGACCGGCACGGCCGCGGTGTCCGAGACCATTTTGAGAGCGCTCTCCGCGTGTGACTGCCGTTTTTGTCTCGAGATTGGCGACGACGTGCCGCCGCACAAGCCCGCTTTCTCGCACGCGCCGGCACCTACCGATCTGGCCTATGTGCTTTTCACGTCGGGAACGACTGGGACGCCAAAAGGGATCGCCATAGGCCACCAGCCTCTGCCACATTTCCTCGACTGGTATGCCTCGGAATTCTCCGTAAACGAATCAGATCGCGTAAGCATGCTGTCGGGGCTCTGCCACGACCCGCTGTTGCGCGACATTTTCGTGCCGCTCACTCTCGGTGCCGTGCTCTGCATCCCGGATGCATCAATCACGCGCGAGCCTGAGCGGTTGGCGGAGTGGCTCCAGGAGGAACAGATCACTGTTTCGCACATGACTCCGTCGCTACTGCGGTCGATGATCCGTGCCTCCTGCTCAGATATCACGCAAATACCCATCTTTCCCAGTCTCCAATACGCCTTCTTCGGCGGCGAGCGGCTTTTCGAGAGTGACGCGACCGCGCTCGAGACACTTGCGCCAGCGGTCACAGTGGTGAATTTTTACGGCTCAAGCGAGACGCCGCAGGCGATGGGTTACCATATCGTGTTGCGCTCGGGGTCGAGCGACAAGACGATCCCGCTCGGCCGGGGGATCGAGGGCGTGCAACTCCTGGTCCTCGACGAAGCGTTCCGCCTCGTGCCTGCGGGCGAAACGGGAGAGATCTACATCCGCACGCCGTACCTGGCCTTAGGCTACGTCGGCGATGTGAAAGGGACTGCGGAGCGGTTCGTTCCGAGTCCCTTTGCCCAGCCGGACGTGAGCCGCCTGTATCGCACAGGCGATCTGGGAAGCTACGACGACGACGGCCTCATTCACTTCCGCGGCCGCCGCGACGATCAGGTGAAGATCCGCGGTTTTCGCATTGAGCTCGAGGAGATCAGCAGCGTCTTGCTGCGCCACCCGCAGGTCGGCGAATGCCTCGTGCTCGCCACCGGCGCCGAGGGACGCCAAAAACTGGTGGCGTACGTCGTTGCGCGAGGTGCCCCGCCCTCCGTGAAAGAACTGCGTGAATTCTTGCGGGAACAGCTTCCCGACTTCATGATGCCCAGCTCCATCCTGATTCTGGACGCCATGCCGCTTTCTGCCAACGGTAAGGTCGATCGACGGCGCCTCCTGGATTCCGGCTCGTTCAGCTTGAGCGAGACGAAATCCGAACTCGGCACCGCGGGGAGCATCGCCCAGATCTTTTCGCGGATCCTCATGCACCGTGCCGGGATCGACGATGATTTCTTCGAGCTTGGCGGCGATTCGGTCAGCGCGTTGGACGTAATCATCGAGATCGAGCGCGTGCTCGGCCGGAGAATCCCGACGGCGAGCATCTACACCGCAACGACCGCGAGCCAGTTGGCGGCGTTACTCGACCGACGGGCCCCGCATGGCTCCTCGTCGATCGTGCCGCTCCAGCCGTCCGGTCATCGACCGCCGCTCTATTTCCTGCCCGGCGGTGGAGGCATCACGATCATCGCCTGCCGCAATCTCGCCCGGCTTCTGGGCGATGACCAGCCGGTGTTCGGCCTCGAGTGCGGGCTGAGCGGGGAACAGATCCCCGAGTCGATCCCGGAACTCGCTGCGACGTACGCGACGGCCATCCTCGATCACGATCCGCAAGGCCCTTACTGCCTGCTGGGATACTCGGACGGAAGTTGGACTGCGTACGCGATTGCCCAGCAACTTGTCTCGCGAGGATGCCGCGTTGCGTTCCTGGGCCTCCTCGATCCCTACTTGGGCGATCCGATGACGGGGCGCCAGGTGGCCATTGTGCGCGCGAGACACTACCTGAAACAGCTGACTCGCCGCTCGCCAGTCGAAACGACGAGCAAGCTCTGGAAGGCGTTCCGAAAAGTGATGCGGCGAGATCGCCAACGCATCGCAAACGAAAGCCGGACGAAACGCCGCCGAGTTGCGAAGGCTCCCGCACAGACGCCCGGCAAAAGCTCCGGGATGCTCCAGGTCGAACAGGCAATCCGTGACCTGATGAAGAAATATAAACGGACGGCGAAGCTGGCGCCGTTTCCAGGCAAGCTGACTCTGTTTCTCGCCGAAGAAGAAGATAATTTCTTCCTGAAACCGGAGCCGAATATCGAGCGAAACTGGCGACGGTTGGCCGGCGGCGAGTTCGAAGTTCACACGACGCCCGGAAATCACCGTGACGTTCTCGATCTGCCATACGTTGAGCGGTTCAGCCAGATCCTCCGCGATTGCCTGATTCGAGCCCAGAAACCGGAGTAACAACACGCACAAGCCGAATCGATGTGCTTGGCAAAGGCGAGCGCAGCCAATCGGTCATCTTCCACTGTCGGCTTCGGCATTTCGCTGCAACTTGACGACGATTGCCGAAATATCATCGTTCTGCGGCTCGCCCTCCGTAAAATCTCGCGCCGCGCAATACAGCGAGTGCACGATTTCGGCAGCTGACTTCTGTCGGTTGTTGCGCACCACGTCCAGAGCGCGTTCCCGGCCAAACAACATGCCTTGCGAGCTTTCGGCTTCCTCAATTCCGTCGGTCGGCAACACGATGATGTCACCCGGTTCGAGGATGATCGACGAGGCGGATGGCACCGTTAGATCGTCCGAGACTCCCAGCGGACAACTTGTCGACTCGAGGACTCTCACCGTGTCATTTGCGGTGATTACGTACCCGTGGTGACCGGCGCCTGCATAGACAAAAGTGCGCGTGTCCACATCAATGCGGCCCAGAAAAAGCGTTACGAAGTGCTGACACTGACTCGATGCCACGAGCCGATTGACGTGCGTGAGGATTTCGCCCGGATCATCATGAATCTCGGAAATCGCGCGGAGATAGGCCTGCGTTTGCGACATCACCAAGGCCGGTCCCAACCCGTGCCCGCTGACATCCGCGACCAGGAAACCGATGGACTTCTGCCTGAGGAGAACAAAGTCAAAGTAGTCTCCGCTGACACGTTCGGCCGGGTGTGTCGCCCCGGCGAATTCGAAACCAGGCGCACGGGGTACCTGAGAGGGAAAAAGGGCCTGTTGCACCCTGTGCGCGGCTTTGATGGCCGCCCGATCGGCTTCGGCCCGCTTATTCTCGGTGATGTCCTGCCCGTGGCCGATGTAGTGCGTCGTCTCACCCGATCGGTTCTTCACGCACGTGATGGTCAGTCGCTGGGGATAGATGTGATTGTCTTTTCGCCGGTTCCAGATCTCGCCGTCCCAGTACCCTTCCTCGCGAATGGCGGTCCACATCTGGCGGTAGAACTCCGGACCGTGCCGTCCCGACTTCAGAATGTGGAGGGTCTGCCCCACGGCTTCCTCCGGAGTATAGCCCGTCAGCCTCGTGAACCCTTCGTTAACACGGAGGATCTTCCCGTCCCTATCGGTGATGACCAGACTGTCATGTGTCTCGAAGGCCACCGCAGCGAGCCGCACGAATTCGTCCGCAGCCGTCAACTTCCGATTCGCTTCCGTCAGTTCCCTTGTTTGTACCGCAACGCGCTGTTCAAGCGTCTCGTTCATCTCCCGCAGCATCCGC
>CAIPEB010000467.1 GCA_903863885.1 uncultured Planctomycetaceae bacterium
CCAGCATCTCCATCGCCTGACACACATCGGCCGCTTCGCCGCACACGGACATGTCCGGTTGCGAACCGAGGTAGGCTGCCAGTCCTTCGCGCACGGCGGGATGGTCATCCACAATTAAGACTTGCGTCGGCATCGGCTGCTTCGTGTTGCTTCGGCAGGGCCAAACAGCCAGCGGCTACCCGAATCTGCAGCAGGCACTCAATGCGGTCCAGGACGCGGACATACTCGAGATCCGGACCGAAGGTCCCGTGGCCGGAGGAGACCTCGGTGCTCCGACCTCTGGACCACGTCGCGTGACCCTCCGCGCCGCGCCCGGCTATCGCCCCGTCATAACTTCGAGGATATGGTCCGACGGCGCTAATCTGCTAACGGTCGAGGGCCTGCATTTTCACAACGCGGTTTTGACGGTCGCGTCTGGGAAACCGACTGGCGGCCTCATACGGATCGCGAACTGTTCATTTGACGGCGACGAGGGCAAGCTCGTGGCCGCCTTTCGTCCAGCAGCGTCCGGGGGGCGCCTGGAAGTGCAGAACTGCTTCATCCCGCGGGGAATCACAACAGGCCGCCGAGAAAAAGAGGATACCAGTCCGATCGTGATCTCAAACTCGGTTCTAGGCGTTGTCGGGACGGATCCTGTCACGGACAACATTCCGCTCGAGATTCGGCAGAGCATCGTGGGTATACCATTGCTCGGTGAGGGTCGTGTTGCGGGCCCGTGCGTCTGGGGACCTCTCGTCGTAACGGCCGAAGCAAGCCTTTTCCACGGCGGGTCTCTCCAGGACACCGGGCGGCTTTGGCGCGGCTCGGGCAATGCATTTGCCCTGTTCTTCGACCGGCCGTTGCAGCAGTTGCGTGACGAATTGAAGAGTCCGGAAGAGGGCTCGGCCGAGGCTGAACCGGCTGTGTTCGACCCGAATACATGGCAGTTGCTGCCTGACAGCCCCGGTTATCGGCAAGGTCCTGAGGGCCGCGACTTCGGGGCAGATGTCAGCAAGATCGCTCGGGCCGTGGAACCCCGCGCAACCGATGGCACGCCCGCCGAACCGGCCACATCCGGCGGTGGTAACGCCGATCGTCGGGCGACCGAATGGATCTTGTCGCTGGGCGGCTATGGCAACATGGTCACGATCCGAGTTGGCGACCAGGAAAGGGTCATTTCGGCGGTCAAGGACCTGCCTGCGGACCACTGGCAACTAGTCCGGATGGAACTTCGGGAAAGGGGCACGGATGACGGTTTGAAGAATCTCAAGGGATTGACCAACCTCACCAATCTCCTGATTTGCGGACCCGGCGTGACCGATGCCGGACTGGCGAATCTCCAGGGTTTGACCAAGCTTGAGTCTCTAGTCTTGCACGGCACCTCAGTGACCGATGCCGGCCTGGAGCACCTTAAGAGTCTGCCGAGTCTTCAGTCCCTGGCCTTGCAGGTCAGCCGAATCGGTGGCACCGTGTCCGGAAACCGAGTCCGAGACACCGGCATGAGACACCTCAAGGACCTTCCTGAACTTTGGTATCTCGAACTGAGCGGACAACCAGTGACGGACGCAGGGTTAGAACATATTGCGTCCTTGGCCAAGCTCACCAATCTTGAGCTGGGCTATACCTCCGTGAGCGACGCCGGCTTGAAACACCTTAAGAGCCTGACCAACCTGAGAGCCCTTGGCCTTGATGGAACGTTAGTGAGCGACGCCGGATTGGAGTACCTCAAAGACCTGCCAAATCTCAACTCACTGTGCCTTCGCGGAACAAATGTGACGGATGCAGCGCTGCCGTTCCTGGTCAACCACGGAACGAAGTTGCGCCTCGACGATGCTCGCATTTCCACCAAAGGCTTCGCGGATTTGAAAGTGGCATTGCCCGGCGCCGATATTGTCTGGTCGGAGCGTAACCGCACCGCGGCCGAGGCGGTGTTGGCCGCTGGTGGAAAGCTCTCCATCCGAACTAAGGGACAAGCGGACGATCGGTCGGTCACCGCAGTCAGCGAATTGCCGGCCGAATATTTCCAGGTCAGCCGGGTGGTTTTGGTTGACGTGCCAAAGATCCCCGACGACCTCTTCGGGAAACTGAGTGTTCTGAATGATCCGGCGTTCGATCACCTGGAGTTGCTGGACCTGTCGGGTTCGCCGATCCTGGATTGCCGAGGACTGGAGGGGTTAACCACGTTGAAGGATCTGTCCCTGGCCCGGACCAAGGTGAGCGATGCAGGGCTGGAGCCCTCGAAGCAGCTCAAGGAACTGCGGCGGCTGGTCCTCGACGCGTGCCCGATCAACGGCACTGGTCTGACGCATCTGAAGGACCTGACCAACTTGACCGAACTGCGGCTAAGTTGCCCGCAGGTGGGCGACCTGGGCATAGTGTCTGTGGGCCAGATGAATAAGCTGGAGCGATTGTCGCTGGCCGGCAGCAGCATAAGCGACGAAGGACTGCAGCAGTTGCGAGGCCTGACGAATCTGAAGGATCTGGATTTGAGTCAGACGAAAACGACTGCCGAAGGGTTGACGGCGCTGCAGAACGCATTACCCCAATGCCGGGTGAGAACCGAGATTTCCGCCAAACTGGCCGAGTGACAATTGCCGATCTGGACCTACGTTTAGGGTCGGTTTTTGCCGCACAGGCGTAGTCTTTTCTTACGTTGGATACGCCGTTGATTCCCGTGCAGAGTGCACGTCCCGCGAATTTCGGCGCGAGCGTTGGTCCACCGAATGCTCCCCGAGTCATCGGCACCGGGGAAGCGGCGAAGGCTTCACGAGACGAGGCGCGGTCCTCGCAACAGCGATCAAGGAACCAGCATTGAACGTGACTGTTCGCGCACCGGCATCGTGACAGTTCGTCCGTCCGCGGCGATGGCTTGGTGAGGCGAACTTGGATTGCCGGCAGACGGCGTCGATTCTCGGGGCCGTCGATTCTCAGGACCGTCAGGTGCACCTGTCCTTCACCGACAGCCAACCGGCGGCCGAGCCCTTGAAAGACCGGCTTGAGCCAGCAACAAAGTCAGTTCTTCGTCCTCTTCTGCAGTTCGTCTGCCGCTTTCAGAACATCGAAATCAAGTTGGATTCTGCATTTCGGCAGCGTCGCCCGCAACTTGACTGCGGCCTCCGGGGTAACTCGGGTGCGTGCGAGGTCAAGCACCTTGAGCGTCTGCAGGTTGCCGATATGCTTCAGTCCATCGTCGGTCACACTCGTGCCGGCAAGATCCAGCCGTTCGAGCTGAGTCAAATTGTGAAACAGTGCCAGAACAGGATCAACTTCCAACGCAAAGACGTTCTGAGGGAGCTTTGCCTCAATCACCGTGAATGGCTCGCGGGGAAGGCTTGCCACATCCGAGACAATCGTCTCTTTCGAGGCGACCCGGATGCCGGCGTTTCCAGCATTTGCAATCAACCATTCCGCAACTTCACACTCGGCATCCACCGACTGCTGACGCAGCAATTCCAGTGCCGGTATGCCGTCGAGGACGGAGTACTCAGGCTGGGTAAAGACCGGATCTCCTGTTTCTCCGCCCACTCCAAACCAGATGTCTCCCGATCCGGGTTGATCGGAATCGTGGGCCTCAAACACTTTGTAACCGTCAAAATACCCAATGAAAGTGCGGCCGACTGCCGCCAAAGCCAACTCGTGAAACTCGTTCATGTCCATGTCCACGTGACGGCCGCGAAGTGTGGCGAGAGCATACTGACCATGTTCCGGCACCGACTTGCGGAGTGTGAGGTTTCCACCTGATCCGTCATGAATCAACATCAGGCAACCCGACCGCCCCGAGCCTCGCAGGGAAATCCACACACCATTGCCAGGGCTGTTCGGCATCTTAACTTTGATGCGAAAGATCATGTCTTGAGCATCAACCGCGAATTTGGTGGTTACGACCTCATTTGCCGCGCTTCGAGGAAACGTCAATTCGCCCTTCTCGTACCGGAACTTCGATTCGCCGATTTCCCATCCCGAGAATTCATTCGGGTCGGGCAGCATCGAGACCCAGCCGACGGTGCCGATGCCATCGACTTGTGAGGTGGTGCGAATCGCAGCCGGCGTGTGAATTCTCCTCTGCGTCACAGCCTTGTTGCCATTTCTTGCACGCCAACTGCTTACGGCGACGCCGATCGAAACCACGAAAATCAGTACGGCAATGATGGTCAGACAGACAACCCGAAGTGGGGTTAGCCTCGCGAAGAACTGAAGGAAACGCGGCGCATCGGAAGCTCTCGCCCATGGCAACGCGACCGTTTCCTGATCGAGTGGTGGACTGAAGGATGAATTGATGTTCGCGGCGGGCGTCGCTGTGTCCGCACTCTTAAGATTCGCGGGATCTTTCTTTTGTGACGTAATTAACTCGACTTGTTGCGAATCGCTGTTCGTAGCGGCACTTTCTCCGGGCGGAACCGGCGCGTCCACGGCATTTGCCGGCGAGGAGCCTCGGCACGCCTGCAGCGCGGCAACCACTTCACTCATCGTCTGAGGTCGTTCGGCGGGGTCCTTGGCCAGCATCCGTCG
>CAIPEB010000468.1 GCA_903863885.1 uncultured Planctomycetaceae bacterium
AGCCGAATTCACCCGCGCGAAGTGTTACACCAAATGTTACACCAACTACTGACGTTTTGGGTGCAAACTGGTCAATCCCTGACAATCCGCCCGCTGATGCCTCATCGCCAAGAAACGCGAAAACCACCGAGAAAAACAGTGTTTTCCCGATGGTTTCTCAAGAGCGGGTGACGAGCTTCGAACTCGCAACAACCAGCTTGGAAGGCTGGTGCTCTGCCAATTGAGCTACACCCGCAGTACCCTCAATTTGTAACCAGTTCCCTGAAAATCGCAAGAGGCCACGGATGGGCACGGATCAAACACGGATAATTCCAATTCCATCCGTGTTAATCCGTGGCCTCCCTCACTTTTTCCCCGCTGCGGCGGATGGCGTCCAGCAGCTGGTCGAGGTGGTCGGGCGTGGTGAGCGGGTTGATGATCGTGACACGCAGCGCGCCGATGCGGTCGATGTTGGTGGAGACGATGTAGAACTGGCCCGACTCGATCAGGTGCCGGCGGAGGGCGAGCTGAAACTGGCCCAGTCGTTCGGCCGAAAAACCCTGCGCATACTCGGGCGTGTAGCGGAACACGACGATATTGCACTGGGGGTCGTGCAGCGGCGTGAAGTCGGGGGCGGCCTGCAGTTTGCCGTAGAGCACCTGGCCCAGCTCGAACGTCACGTCCACCAGGTCCGTAAACAGCCGTTCGCCGAACAGCGACCAGACGCCCCACAGCCCGAACGCGGCCGCCCGCTTGGTGCACTCGAGCGTGCGCAGCCCGCTGTCGTACTCGGCCAGCCCCGGCGCGGCGGGATCGAACAGGTACGGGGCCTCCTGGCGGAACGTCTCGAAGCGGTGCCGCCCTTCGCGGTAGAACACGAACGCACACAGGCCCGGCACGAACAGCATCTTGTGCGCGTCCCAGATCACGCTGTCGGCCTGATCCAGTCCCCGGACCAGATGCCGGTGCCGGGCGCTCAGGCAGGCGCTGCCGCCATGCGCGGCGTCCACGTGCAGCCAGACTTCGTGCCGGCGACAGACCTCGGCGATCTGGTCAAGCGGATCGAACGCTCCGATCGGCGTGGCGCAGGCACATGCCGTCACGGCCACGATCGGCTGGTTGTCCGCCCGCAGACGCCGCAGACAGTCATCGAGTTGCTGGGGGTCCATCCGGCGCCGCGCATCCAGCCCGACCCGCACGACCTGGTTCGTGCCCAGGCCGAGCACGCCCGCGGAACGCGACACGGAATAGTGCGCATCGGCCTGCACGAGCATCACGGGCGGACGACCGCCGCTCGGGATGCCGGCTTCCCATGCGCCGGGCAGCTGCACGTTGCGCGCGGTCAGCAGTGCCGTCAGGTTCGCAATCGAGCCGCCATGCGTCACCAGCCCCGAAAACTGCCCGGCCGGCCAGCCGATGCGTTGCCCCAGCGCATCGACCATCGCGCACTCGACGGCCGTGGACCATGGCCCCATGTCGTAGATGGCCATGACCTGATTAGTCAGCGAACCGACCGCATCGAACAGTCCGCCGAGCGGGACCGGCGCCGGAACCTGATGGCCGATGTAACGCGGATCGTGCAGATTGTGGCAGCGCTGGAGCATCGTCCGCACGATCTGGCTGAAGTACTCGGCCAGTTCGCCGCAGGGCGCGTCCGGGGACTTGGATTTATCGAGAAAACCGGCCGCTTCACGCACGTTGTCCGGCGGCGCCCGCCAGGGCAGCACCACACCCTCGCAGGCCTGGACGCGGACCAGATAATCCGCCATCGCATCGATCAGACGATGGCCCGCATCACGTACCAACTCGGGCCGGTACGCCGCTTCGATGCGTTGGCGCGCTGCGTTGAGGTCCGGTGTGGGAAACATAGTGACAACGGGAAGAGGCCACGGATCAAACACGGATGGGACAGTTCTTATCCGTGAAAATCCGTGGCCTCCCCCTTCAGACATCCCTGAATCTAAGCCAATTTAACTCGTTGCATCAGCACGGTGGCAAGATGCAGCGCCACGGCGGCGACGGCGACGAGTCCGGCGTAGCGATGAACGGCCAACAGCGTTTCGAGTCCGTCGGTGCCGAACAGCGGCAGCATGCTCAGGATCATCGTCATGGTGACGACGAACCCGCTGACCAGCAGCATCCAGAACATCAGCTTCGACACCCCGAAGAACCGCGGCGCCGGCCCCCGGTCGGTCACACTGAGCCCGGTGCCGGTCAGGCAGAAGCGGCTCGGCTCGCACCAGGTGATCGCGACGAGCGGCAGCACGGCGACGAACGCGCCCGCGCCGCACATGTGCAGGAACAGCATCCAGCCATGCAGCGTGCCGACCCGCAGCACCTCGATGAATGAAGTGGCAGCGAGCACGGTCACGCTTCCCAATACGCCCAGATACACGAGCACTTCCCACCACGTCCACCGAGCCCTTGCCCGCTTCGAACCGCGGCTCGCGAGGCTCACGATGAGGTACAGCCCGACCACGGCGAGAATCCCGGCCAACGCGTAGGGCAGAACTTCCGAGTACATCGAATATCTCCTGCAAATCTGGACTCCGGAGGGCAACTCGCACGTCCCCCTTCATCCGTGTTTGATCCGTGTCAATCCGTAGCCTCCTTGGATTCGGGAGGCCATCAACTCAACCTCTACGGCCCCACTCGATGATGCCGTGTATGCCCTTCATCGAGTACGAGAGCATGATCAGGGCGACAACGCTCATCGCGGCGAGGGCGAAATACTTGAACGAAGCTCGGCCCTGGAACGACTGACTCCAGGCGTCGAGTCTCAGCTTGTCGAGGCCTTCCAGCTGGTGCATCGCCCGGGTGGCCGGTTTGTTGTCCGGCACGGGGCTGATCGCGGTCACTCTGCTCTCGAAAATCGGCGATCCGATCGCGTGGCAGTCAAAGCAGCTGGTCGCACCGAGCGAGGAACGCGCGGGTCGGACATCGTGGCCGAGCTTCCAGGCGTAAGGCTTGGCG
>CAIPEB010000469.1 GCA_903863885.1 uncultured Planctomycetaceae bacterium
CCAGCATCTCCATCGCCTGACACACATCGGCCGCTTCGCCGCACACGGACATGTCCGGTTGCGAACCGAGGTAGGCTGCCAGTCCTTCGCGCACGGCGGGATGGTCATCCACAATTAAGACTTGCGTCGGCATCGGCTGCTCCGTTTTGATGCGGTGGGTGTTGACGACGATCGGATCGCGGCGGGCACTCGGCAGACCACGCGCATCCCGCGACCCTGTCCGGGACCGACTTCGAGCGTCCCGTCCAGCATTCCGGCGCGATAGCGCATGGTCTGCAGTCCCATGCCGTGGTTCATTGGCAGACCATCAGGCAGGCCTTTACCGTCGTCTTCAATCGTCAGCAGAAGATCGCCTCGTTCCTGCCGCAACACGATTCGGATGCTGCGGGCCCTGGCGTGACGGATCGCGTTGGAGATGGCTTCCTGCACAATACGATAGAGCTGAGTGGAACTGCGGCTATCAAATGCCTCTTCTGCCTCTTCAGGAAGTTCGCACGCAAATTCGCACGCGATGTGCGAATTATCACGCGTGAAAGCGGCCAGTTGCATTATGGCGGCGATCAGGTTCCCCTCCTGCAATTCCCTGGGCATCGCGCTGTGGCAAAGGCGGCGGAGTTTCTCGTGTGTGCGAGACAGAGCGACCGCGATATCGGCAGACAGCTTGATGGTGGGTTGTGTGGCAGGCGGATTCAACTTCGACAGGGCGGCTGCCAACAGGCTTACACCGGTCAATTCCTGTCCGACGTCATCGTGCAGATCCTGGGCAATGCCTCGCCGTACATCTTCCGTGCTGGCCAGCAGGTGCTCTTCGAATTCGCGGCGTTCGATGACGCGGCCCAATTGCAGGGCGACTCCTGTCAGGATATCGATCATGCCGGGATCGCGAGGCAATTGGCAATCGGAAAAAAACTCCAGCACGGCGACCGACTTTCCCCGCGCCACGACCGGGACGGCCACCGCAGTGGCCAGGCCGAGTTTCCGGGCGACTGCGGCCCGGGGGGCAATCAGTGCTCGCTGCAACTGGATCGCCCAGTACGGCCGGCCGCCGGCGATCGCACGCCCCGGCAATCCCGCGTTGCACCGCAGGCGCGACTGCAGAGTCAAGGTCCGGAATTCGTCCCAGCGAACCGTGTCGAGTGGATACCAGACGCAGCGGGGCAGTAAGAATCTTTCGTCCTCGGCATCAATCCACCAGACATGCCCGCACGACCAGCCAAGCTGCGTAGCCAGTTGTTTCAGGCAGTAATCGGCCGCCTGCAGAGGTTCCTGGGATTCGTTGGCCATCGCGGCAACGTCTCGGAGCATGCGGATCGCCGCGGTGCGATGCTGCACCTGCCGTTCGAGATCCTCGTTGAACCGTTTCAGCATTTCCTCGGCCTGTTTGCGCTCCGTGACGTCCAGCACGATCCCTCGCATGCCGAGGACTTGCCCGGTGCTGCTGTGTCGTATTGTTCCCTTGACCTCGACGCGATAGGACTGGCCGTCTTTACGCGTCGCACGGAATTCCATGGGCGGTATCTTGGTTTGTCCCGCTCCTACAGACTGCTCCCATGCTCGGAGACGAGGGGCCTCGTCTTCAGGGATGAGGCTGGCGGGGGTCTTCCCGAGAAACTCCGCGGGGGAATAGCCCGTCAGTTCCTGAAACCTGGGCGAGAGGTAGGTGAAACGTCCCTGCGCGTCGAGTTCCCAGATGCATTCGCTGATGTTCTCGACGAGTGAGCGGTACTTTTCTTCATTGCTTCGCAGCTGATCTTCCAGTCGCTTGCGTTCGGTGATGTCGCGGACCAATGCGATGAAATGGCTATCGGCGTCCATCGGCATTTTCGTCGGAGCCACGGACAGTTCGTACCAGCATGGCCCCTGTGGCAGCGAGAGCGAGTAGACCGCACCGCGATGCAAGCCGTTAACAGCCGCTTCTTCCAAAGCGGCCATGACGATGCGGGACGCGCTTTCCGGTAGAACTTCCGTGACCTTCCTGCCCATGAATTCGGAATCGGCAACATAGAGCTGCGCGGCATCCTTGGCATGATACATTTCAAAACGCCCCTCGCGATCCAGGGAGAACATCAGATCCGGCAAAGCGCTGAGCGTTGCCTGCAAGCGGGCGTTTGCGTCTCGCAGTTCCGCCGCGCGGGTCGCGACGGTCTTTTCCAGTTCGGCATTCCACTGCCGCATCTTTTCCAGCATTTCGCGGCGTTCGGTCACGTCCATGTTGATGCCGATCATGCGGACGGCGTGGCCTGCGTCGTCGTAGGACGCGCGGCCGATCCCGCCGATCCAGCGCACTTTACCGTCCGGATGCACGACACGATATTCGGTGTTGAACAAGGTGCGATCGCGGAGCGCTCGTTCGACACATTCGCGTGCGGCCGCACGGTCCTCCGGGTGCATCGCCGCTTCCCAGGTCGCGAAGGAGGGCGAGTCCGCGTCGACATCCAGCCCGAATAACGTAAAGATCTCGGGCGACCAGTTGAATTCACCCGTGGGAATATTCCAGTCCCAGACTCCCTGCCCCGCAGCCCGCTTGGCCAATTCCAGACGCTCTTTCGAACGCAGTAATTCTTGTTCGGCTTCCCTGCGTTCGGTGATGTCGAGCGTCACGCCTACGTACCGGACCAGCTTCCCGGTCTCGTCATGACTCGGCTGGGCCTTGGAGCGGACGTATCGTACGCCTCCGTCGGACCGGATAATGCGGAATTCGTGCTCATACGTGCGGCTGTTCTTCATCGCTTCGCGGAAACGCCGGTCCCATTCCGCGGCGTCTTCAGGATGGATGTGATCGCGAAACAAATCGTCGTAGTCGGGCGACGGTTCGTGCGAGTCCAGTCCGAAGATGCGTTTCTGCTCGTCCGACCAGACGGTTTCCTGCGTGGCCGCGACGTACTCCCAACTGCCGAGATGTGCGATCTGTTGCCCTTCGGCCAACTGGTTTCGCACACGTTCCAGCTCCAATTCCCTCCGTACGCGGTCAGTAATGTCGCGAGCCAGGGCGAGATAGCATCGCTCCCCTTCCAGGTCGAAACAGCCGATGCGGACCTCCACGGGAAACAAAACGCCGTCTTTGCGGCGATGTTGTCCCTGTACCGTCCATGGCTTACTCGGTTCTATCTGACGCCAGCCGATTTGGAGCTCATCCAGGGCTAACCCGACCTCCACATCACGCAGATCCATACGCAGCAGTTCCTCTCGGCTGTAGCCGAGGCTGGCACAGGCATGCGGGTTGACATCGAGAATCCGGCCGGAAAAATCGTACACAAACAGGGCGTCGGCGGCCTGCTCGAAATAGGCACGCAAACGAATTTCGCTCGCATGCAGGGCTGCCTCCGCATTTTTTTCCGGCGTGATGTCATGGTGCGTACCGCGCATCGACAACGGTTGGCCATCGTCGGCCCAACGGATCACCCGTCCCCGATCCCTGACCCATACCCAATGCCCGTCCTTGTGCCTGATGCGAGATTTAAGGTCACAGTAATCCAGCTTGCCGCAAAAGTGGTCTTCCTGCATCGCTCGGCAAGCCGGGAGGTCGTCGGGATGGACAAGACCAATCCACGTCTGAACGGAAGTCGGCGAGATTTCTTCCAGCGTGTATCCGGCGATTTCCGCCCAGCGAGCGTTGAAGATCGTCTCCCCGGATTGCACGTTCCATTCCCACGTCCCGGCACGACTGGCTTCAAGGATATCCTCCAGTCGCTCATTCGAACGCAGCAGTGCTTGTTCGGCTTCCTCTCGTTCGGTGATGTCGAGCGTCACCCCTACGTATCGGACCAGATCCCCCGACTGATCAAAATACGGCTGTGCTTTGTTGTAGAGGAAGCGAACGCTGCCATCCGGCCAGACGATCCGATGCTCATTCTCGAAGGTCTTGCCGTCTTGCAGCGCGTCGCGAAAACGCCGATCTAACTCCGCCGCGTCGTCCGGATGGATATGGTGGCGCAGCATCTCTTCGTAAACGGGCGAGGGCTGGCTTGGATCCAGCCCGTAGATCCGTTTCTGTTCGTCCGACCAAACCGTTTCCTGCGTGGCTGCGACGTACTCCCAAATGCCGAGATGTGCGATCTGCTGGG
>CAIPEB010000470.1 GCA_903863885.1 uncultured Planctomycetaceae bacterium
GGCGTTGATCTCGCCGGCAAGCCACGCCCGAGGGCCAGCTTCGGCAAACTGCAATGCACCGTCGGAATCCGTCACCGAAGCTGCAATCAGGTCCACAGCGAACGCCCAATTGGCCGGTTCCGTCATTCGGATTCGATCGTCTGCGTCCTTCTCCAACCGAGATGCCCGCAAGGCGAATCGCAACTTTTCAGGCCCGTCCAATCTGGAAATCCGCACCGGTCCGCCCCAGGACTCGCAATTAACGTCCTGATACAGTGGCGTGCGGTTCATCAACTCCGCTGCCGTCAATAGATCTGCCATGCCCCTAAACCTCCATGAATCTGGCCGCCGCTTCGGCAATCTCGCGTCGCCGATCTGCGGCCCACGTCTGAACCGTTTGTAGGCCCCGGTAGCCGGGAAACGCAAGGATGTCCTCACTGTCTCGCACGAGGCACCGTTGCAGGTATTTACTGATCTCGACCAGTTGCTCCGGCCGTTTTGATCGTTGCCATTCACCGCCAGCATTCAGGATTCCAAGCTGGCGAAAGTTCTGAATTTGCGTGTAGAGCTGCGGAGACGACATGCGGCGTATCCGCAGTGTCCCTGCCGGCGTGCTGATCCACAAAAAACGCGGCCGCGCATCCGTCGGGACGCTGGCCGCGCTGTTCAATGTTCGGTCGTCAGATTGCTTTGCCACAATTCGCCCCGTGAATCGTTGGCCTACGCGATGCTCGAACTGCTGCCCTCAGTCCGCGTGATATCGCTCGTGCGAATGAACGTCACACGTCGCCGATACGTTCCACCGGGATTCAGTTCCTCCGGTTCGATCTTGGACACCTGCGCGGTAAACTCATCCGTAACCGGCGTGGCGTGCGGCGTCACGATCTGCAGCGTCAGCGTGGTTTTTGCGTCGAATGCGGTATCAATCGCATGGTGGTTTGAGTCGCCGGGATCCCAGAATTGAGTGGCCGCAATCTCGCTCTTCTGTTCGATCCCGAGGATAGGCACCTCGAAGTCGTCGTTGAGCGTCATACCGTCGATTTCCTGACGGACTCTACCAGGCGGCTGGACGGAGACAACAAGCGTCAGTTCCGAGCCGGCACCGACATTGAACACGGTTCCATGAGCGACTTGTTTCGTTGCCGTCATTATTCGTCTCCGTAGCGGACAAAATCATCGCCACAGCGATGGGATTCGAGGATGTTTTCCGCGGCCTTCAACGCTTCCTGGTAAGGCTTCCCGAGGTCGCGAAGAAAGTACGCTTGCGTCAGCAGTAGAATGGCCTGCTTGATCCACTCGACATGAGCGCCAGCCGCCAGTAGCGTTGCCGCCTCGCCGGCTGTGTAGGTAATCGCAACGCTCCCAGGCTCGTCATAAACCGTTGGCCAATCCTGCCCGTGCTTGAGTACGATTTGACCCGGTTCGCAATCCGTGAGAGCTTTGTAGACGGTCGTGGCAAGCGTCTGTTCCGTGCCATTCGCGTCGTAATACTTGATGTGCGTGACGGCAATCAGCGGCGGCATCGGCAGGCTGATTCGATCGCTTGGAAAATCGTCCAATGTCAGCCGATACGTAGCCGTGAGGATCTGCCGCCCTGCGTGAATCTGTGCCTGTTGCGTGGCAGCCTTGATGCACCGCGTCAAGTGTTCATCGTGGTAGTCGATACTGCTGGCAATCTCGACCTGCTTTTTCGCATCCGCAAGCGTTATCGCCTGCGAGCTTGGAGCAGTCACCAGCTTGAGCGAATACGGTCCCACGCCTTACACCTCACAGCGGATGCAATCGCCGCGGTCGCCCTGGTCGCCGCGCCGCAGTCTCGACCTCTTGCCGCTCCGGGATTTCCATATCAACCGGCCTGGCGATTCCGCGGCGAATCAACACGTTTGCCACGCCATCGCCGGGTTCGATCTCTCGCCCCGGCTTGTAGCCGGACCAATGCTTTACCAGTCGGATTCTCATGGCGGCCCCACAGATGAATCTGCA
>CAIPEB010000471.1 GCA_903863885.1 uncultured Planctomycetaceae bacterium
CGGAGGAGGGACTCGAACCCCCGACACGCGGATTATGATTCCGCTGCTCTAACCAACTGAGCTACTCCGCCAGTAACGACTTACGTCGATTCGATTTTCTTGACTACCCCCGGTACTACCCCCTCAAGCCGCCGCATGGTACGATTCTCCAAGGAAAATACCTGCGGCCGCTTGTGACGACCGCAGGAAATATCAGGACTTAACCTTTTGCCGAGGAGTCCCGACAGTGACCCATTCTAATCAGCGCCAGGCTGGCGCAAAGTCCCGTACCCCCAAATACCCCCTCTGGCTTCACGCACCCAGCGGTCAGTGGTGCAAAAAGGTTCGGGGGCACCGATTCTATTTCGGCACGGACAGGGACGCCGCTCTAGCCGAATACATGCGGGTGAAGGACGACCTGGAAGCCGGCCGTACCCCCCGTCCGGTTGAGCCTGACGCGATGACCCTCCATCGTCTGGTCGATGCCTTCCTGAAGGACAAGCGTTCCCAGCGGGATGGGGGGGAGATCGCGGCGCGATCGTTCGCCGAATACTACCGCTCCTGCGAAATGCTGCTCGACCATTTCGGCAAGACGATCATCGTCAACCAGATCCGCCCGGATGACCTGATGGGCTACCGGAGAAAGTTGTCCGTCAAGCGAAACGCCAATTCGCTGGGCAACGAAGTGGGACGCGTCCGTGTGGTGTTCAACTACGCGTTTCAGAACGGACTGATCGATGCGCCCGTCCGATTCGGGCAGTTCAAGAAACCGGCGAAGCGGGTACTACGTCGCCAGCGAGCGGAAGACGGGCCTCGCATGTTTGAAGCCGAAGCGATTCGCCGGCTGCTCGACGTGGCGGGTCCGCAACTCCGGGCGATGATCTTGCTTGGCGTCAACTGCGGAATGGGAAACTCGGATTGCGCGAAGTTGCAGTTCCGACATCTGAAACTCAATTCGGGCTGGCTCGACTTTCCGCGCCCCAAGACCGGCATCGCCCGGCGCTGTCCGCTCTGGCCGGAAACCGTCGAGGCATTACGGCTCTGGCTGGCTCATCGCAAACCGCCGCACGACGAGGCCGACGCCGATTACGTGTTCATCACGAAGTACGGCAAGGCGTGGTCCGTCGAAGGCAGTTCACGCAATCCCATTTCCGCCGAGTTCCGAAAACTGGCAACGGAGATCGGAGTCCATAAAGACGGCTGCGCCTTCTATGGTCTGCGGCATACGTTCCAAACCGTGGGCGAGGAAGCCTGCGATTCGATGGCCGTCAAGTTCTGCATGGGCCACGCCGACGGCTCCATCAGCGATACATACCGCGAACGCTTTCCGGATGAACGACTGCGTAAGGTGACGGATCACGTACATACGTGGCTGTTCGGTCTGATTGCGGAAGGTGGTGACTCATGAGGGAAATTCCGCTGACCATGGACGAGGTATTATCGGAAGCTATTGATGCGTATCAGGCAGCCGACATGATGGTACATCTTCCGCAGCATATTCCGGCATTCATTGGGCGTTTCGGGGATCGTGCTACTGAGTGGTTGCGTCAACTTGCGGTAGCAGCGAACGAGGTGATGGTGTGTTCGCATCTTGCCAAATCCGAAGATGCAAACCGCCAAGACTACGAGAACTTGGCTGTTGCCACGTACTTGTTCGGCTCGTGGTCCGCAGGAAGCCCGGAGTACAAGTGGCTGCTCGAGCGTTACAGGGAGAGTCAAAACGGAGCCGCCAAAGGTGGAGCTTCAGTCAGGCTAAGCGACCGTGAAAAACGCAACCGAGCACAACAATGGGGAGACGCCTTAGAGGAACTGCAAAGAAAGAACCCGAACATCACCAAGGGAGCTGCGATGCAGCGACTGTCGCGCGTTCTTGGTGTGAGTGTAAGCACACTCGAACGAGCCCTGAGAAAGTGATAACGAACTTCCGTCAAACCCGGGGCATTTGACGGACGGCATATCTTACCCTCCGTCTCAGCGACTGAAACTAGTGCGTTGAGATGGAGGGTTTTTTCATGGCCTCTGCCGAAAAACAGACAAAAGATTATTGGACTCTTCAGGAAATCGCGGAACGCTGGAATTGCTCTCACAGCACGGTCCTGACCCATTGCCATACAGGTGAACTGCGGGCAGTCGACGTCAGCACGAATCGCCGCAAGCGTTCCCACTACATCGTTCCAAACGAATCACTTCTTGCGTTTGAACAATCGCGTGAGACTCCGCCACCCGAGCGTCCGGCAATTCGCCGCAATCGGCTGAAGGTACGCCCTGGCGAAGTCATCGAGTTCTTCACCTGAACGAAAAAAGCCGGCTGGGAATGCGTGCCTGCGACCCAACCGGCAAGGAGAATCTGCACATGAAGTCTACCGCGAAACCGTCAGGCAGTCCACGGAACAGTGTCCGATCGCACGGTTTCCAAAAGGCGACTCGTGCTTTAATAGCTCACGCGGCGGACATCCTGGAAGAGCTGGCGCCAATGTCGTTGCGTGGACTTCACTACCAGATGGTTTCTCGCGGCGTTTACGACAACACGCAGGCCAACTACTCGAAGCTTGGCCGGGCGATGACACGAGCGAGAGAAGCTGGCCAGATCCGCTGGGACTCGCTGGTCGACAACATCCGGCAGACGTCCAAGCCATCAAGCTGGACTGGGTTGCAGGACTACGCCGAGACGGTTCGCGAGTGCTACCGCAAAGACTTCTGGGCACGGATGCCAGATCACGTTGAGGTCTTTGTCGAGAAAGACGCGATGGCCGCGACACTGCAACCGGCGACCCGAAGCTATGACGTCGCGCTGCACGTCATACGCGGCTACATATCGACCAGCTATTGCTATTCAGTCGCAAGCCAGTGGCGAGAGATCGATAAGCCGATTCACTGCTACTACCTCGGCGACTGGGACCCGTCCGGCCTGGATCTTGAACGCAGTCTTCGCGAAAAGCTGCAACTGTACAGCGGACGACGTTGCATCGACGACCAGGCATTCACTGAAGCCTCCGCCGATGATGATGACCTGGTCGGCGGATTCGCGGGGCTGTTTTGTCCGCCGAACGCAAAGTTCAACTGGACGCGTCTGGCAATCGTTCCTGATGACTTCGACGAGTTCGACTTGATCTGCCTGCCGGCCAAGAAGACGGATATGCGGTCC
>CAIPEB010000472.1 GCA_903863885.1 uncultured Planctomycetaceae bacterium
CCGTTGCCGTCCAGCGTCCCGACGACGCGTCCGTGCCGGCCGGTTTTTCCTGCGGATTCGTGGACTTTCTCGCGATGAATCCGTCCCCTTGCTGAGCGTCGGGCTTCAAATCGACGCCCGTCTTCGGCTTGGCTTGGTAATCGACGACTGCGATCCGCTGCTCGGACTGACCCGCCTGCTTTGTGTCGGCGACGGGGGCCTGTGCGGCGGGCGCCGGTTCCGCGGGCGTTTTCTCCGCCAACTCCTCGGTCGCCGGCTCCTGTCCCTCGGTCGTATCGCGCAATCGCACCCAGCGGAACTCTCCGGCCGGCGGTGCGATTCGGACAAGCAACTCGGTTTCCTTGTCCTTATGTAACGCCAATTGCGCGTCGCCGATCACCTCAATCGTCTCGCCCTCCTTCAGGCGTACCTGCCATTTGTAGTCTCCACGGTTTCCGAGGCTGGTTCCGACCCAGGCTACCGTGTCCTTGCCCGTGACCGTCGCCATTTCGCTGTGCGGAATTCGACGCACGTCGCGCGCCGGGACCAGGCTGAAACTCGATTCCGGAGGACGTATCGCCAGCCAGCCGTCATCCTGAGATTGCCAGACTTCGATTTCCTCACCCTCGGCCAACCGGGAAGTCACGTAAAACGATGCACCGGGGCCGCACCGGACGAGCGCCCCGCCGCGCCCGATCTGCATTTTCTGCGGAGTGTCATCCTCGGCGTTCGCGCGCGAAGTCGCAACAAGAGCCACGGCGACGAGAAGAATCCAAGTTCGGAACATCGATTTGATCCGTCGACAAGCTGTGGAGGGAATTAACGTGGCGCGTGGTAGCAAAACCAGTCCAACGGATCAAGATCGACTGGGTATGCTGGGAGAAATGCGGGACTGCGCGATTTCGGGCAGGGCGATTAGAAGCGGTGGCCGCGTGCAGGGCCGCCCGGCGAATGCGTCAGGCACTCCGGGCCATCCTCGGTCATCAGGACCGTGTGCTCGAATTGAGCCGAAAGCGACCCGTCCTTGGTGCGAACGGTCCAGCCATCGAGTCGATCCGTGACGGCATAACGAGCGCCGACGTTGATCATCGGCTCAATTGTGAAACAGGTGCCCGGCAGCAGTCGTTCGTGGCGCGACGGGCGGTTGGGGAAATGGGGTATCGTCGGCTCCTGATGAAAACTCTGGCCGACTCCGTGTCCCACGAATTCACGGACAATGCTGAAACCGAATCTTCCGGCGACCGCGACGATGGCATCGCCGATATCTGAAACCCGGCATCCCGGATGGATGGCGTCGACGGCAGCGTAAAGCGAATCAAATGCACACTGGGTCACCGCACGCGCCTCGTCCGTGACCTGACCGATCAGGAACGTCTCGGACGAGTCACCGTGCCAGCCATCGACGATGGAGGTCAGATCGAGATTTACGATATCCCCTTCTTTGAGCACATAATCGCCGGGAATGCCGTGGCAGATCACGTCATTCACGCTGGTACAGCAACTCTTGGGAAAGCCCTGATAGCCGAGCGTGGCCGGCTTGTGTCCGTGATCGATGGTGTACTGATGGACCATCTGGTCGATCTCGGCCGTCTTGATTCCCGGGCGAATGAATGGGCGCACGTAGTCCATGAGTTGGCCGTTGAAGCGGCCCGCGGCACGCATCGCTTCGCGTTCGAGTCTGCCAAGCTGAATTCGCCGTTGTCCGTGCAGCATAGATCGCCCCGTGATTTCGACCTTGTCTGTTGAGTTTAGCAAGTCCTCGGCTGAGTGCACATCCCGTGAGCACGGGACGAATTGCGAGCACCGTGCGAAAGGCCGGAGGTACGACTTGCGCGGAATGAGGGAACTCAGTAGAATCGCGGGGGGTCCCGCCCGGAAATTACGCGGCAACGCCCGCGTTTCAGGCTCCGCGAAGCCGGTTAAACGGGGAATTCCACGGGTCTGCGGCTGTCGCGATGCTGGGTGTGAGAAATGCCGGGGCCGAAGAACGCCCGGTCGGAAATCTGTCAGCGTCTGAAGGTGTAATAGTCTGAAGAATCTGTCGGTCTGAAGAGTGTAATGGTCTGAAAAGACCATCGAAAGAAAGTACCATGCCGCGCTATAATCCAGCCCTCGTCGAGCCAAAATGGCAGCAGTACTGGGAGCAGCACGAGACGTTTCGGGCACCCGAAATGCCGAAGGCCGAGAAGCTCTACGTGCTCGATATGTTTCCGTATCCCAGCGGCGACGGTCTGCATGTCGGCCACCCGGAAGGATATACGGCGACGGATATTGTCTGCCGATTCGAGCGGATGCGCGGCAAGAGCGTATTGCATCCGATGGGTTTTGATGCGTTCGGACTGCCGGCCGAAGAGCACGCGATCAAGACGAACACGCCGCCCCGGCAATCGACGGAACGCAACATTGCGAACTTCCGTCGCCAGCTCAAGATGCTCGGGTTCAGTTACGACTGGTCCCGGGAGTTGGCGACCACGGACGTGGACTATTTCCGCTGGACTCAGTGGATCTTCCTGGTGCTGTTCGACACGTGGTTTGATCGCGAGCAGCAGCGAGGCCGCCCGATCGCCGAATTGCCGATTCCGGCTGAGGTATTGCAGGAGGGCGAATTGGCGGTGCGTCGATATCAGGACGATCACCGGCTCGCCTATCAGGCCGACGCGCTGGTGAACTGGTGTCCGGCGCTCGGCACTGTGCTGGCTAACGAAGAGGTGATCGACGGCAAGAGCGAACGCGGTTCGTATCCGGTGCAGCGCATACCGCTGCGGCAGTGGATGCTGCGGATCACCGAGTACGCCGACCGGCTCGAAAGGGACCTCGACCGGCTGGAATGGCCGGACAGCATCAAGACGATGCAGCGGGAATGGATCGGCCGCAGCACGGGGGCCGAGGTCGATTTCTACATTGGCCCCGGCTCGCATTACAAGGATTGGCTGCACTCGCGCAATTCGCTCGGCTATCCGCGGAAAGCGGGCGACGACGTGCTGCGTATCTACACGACGCGTCCGGACACGCTTTACGGTGCTACCTATATGGTGATCGCGCCGGAGCATCCCTTCGTTCATCGTTTCACGACGACGGAGCAGCGCCGCGAAGTGCAGGCCTATTGCGAGCGGGCGGCATCCAAGAGCGATCTCGACCGTACCGATCTGTCGAAGGATAAAACGGGAGTCTTCACAGGGTCGTTCGCGATCAATCCGGTCAACGGCCAGTTCGTGCCGATCTGGATCGCCGATTACGTGCTGATCAGCTACGGCACGGGAGCGATCATGGCTGTTCCCGCGCACGACACGCGGGATTATGCGTTCGCCGAGCAGTTCGGGCTGCCGATTGTTGCGGTTGTCGATCCGGGAGACCGGTCCGATGTGGATCGCGCGGCAGTACTGGCCGGGAAGGCATGCTACCCGGATCAGGGCACGGCCGTTAATTCGGCTCAGTTCAACGGGCTGACGACCGATGTGTTTCAAGCCCGGGTGACCGAGGAACTGGCGTCGCGCGGCCTGGGGCGTCCGGCCACGAATTACAAGCTGCGTGACTGGCTGTTCAGCCGCCAGCGATTCTGGGGCGAGCCGTTCCCGGTTCTTCATGAATTGGACGATCAGGGGGTACCCAATGGCCAGTTGGCTCCGGTGCCCGTCGAGCAGTTGCCCGTCGATCTGCCGATACTGGAGGACTTCAAGCCGCATGGTCGGCCCGAGCCTCCGCTGGACGCGGCTCCCGAGGAGTGGCTGTATCCGACGATCGGCGGCGTCCGGTACAAACGCGAGACCAACACGATGCCGCAGTGGGCCGGTTCCTGCTGGTACTATCTGAGATTCGTCGATCCGAAGAACTCCAACGCATTCGTTGGCGCGGACAAAGAGCGGGCGTGGATGCCGGTTGACCTCTACGTCGGCGGCGCCGAGCACGCGGTGCTGCATCTGCTTTACGCGAGATTCTGGCACAAAGTGCTGTTTGACCGGGGTTTTGTCAGCACGTCGGAGCCGTTCCAGCGGCTGGTCAATCAGGGCATTATCCTCGGCGAAACCGAGTATACGTCGTACCACCGGGCGACGGGCGAGCCGGTCAGCCGCTCCGACGTGGTCGAGACGGGGGATGGGCGTACCGTCTGCCGGGTGACGGGCGAAACGGTGACTTCGAGCAAAGTGCCGCCCGAGCAGGCGGAAAAGCAGGGAGACGTCTTTGTGCTCAAGGGGCACCCGGAAATCCGCCTCGAGAGCCGCGCGTACAAGATGTCCAAGAGTCGCGGCAACGTCGTTAATCCCGATCATGTCGTGCGCGAGTACGGGGCCGATTCGCTGCGTTTGTACGAGATGTTCATGGGGCCTCTGCAGGCGCCCAAGCCGTGGAGCATGGCCGGTGTGAACGGCGTGCGCAGTTTCCTCGACCGCGTGTGGCGCATGATCGTCGACGACCGCGCCGAGGCCACGGTTCTGAACGAAGCCGTCGTGGACGAATCGGCCGACGACGAGCAACTCCGCGTGCTGCACAAGACCATCAAGGCGGTGACGGAAGACATCCAGACGCTCGATTTCAACACGGCGATCGCCCGCATGATGGAGTTCGTAAATTTCTTCACACGTCAGACAAAGCGGCCGCGTGCGGCGATGGAGGCCTTCGTCCTGCTGTTGTCGCCGCTGGCGCCTCACATCTGCGAAGAACTCTGGTCCGTACTGGGGCACGCCGACACGTTGGCCTACGAACCATGGCCGTCCTTCGACGAGGCGCTGACCCGCGACGCGATGGTGGAAATCCCGGTTCAGGTCAACGGCAAGGTGCGAGGCAAGGTCCTAGTGCCCGCGGACAGTGCGCAGGACATCGTGATCGCGGCGGCGAAGGCCGATCCGAAAGTCATTGCGTGGCTGGAGAGTTCCCAGATCGTCAAGGAGATCGTCGTCCCCGGGCGATTGATCAACTTTGTCGTGAAGCCCAAGCCCTGATCGTCGCGTGGGCGGTCCAGGCGAGTTCGCCCGGCGCCGGGAGCCTGCCGGAAGAGCCATGCTGCCGGGCCGGTTGGACTGTCTGCATGAGTACCGGCGGTTACCTATTGTGGATACTTGTCGATCGGTGCTTCGGCCTGTTATGTTTTCGACTGGGATAAAAGGTAACGGAGCCGCTGAGGGCTTTCATCGTTCTCGGCCTTACCAAAGAGGTGTTGCGTGGGACTCGGTCTGCGAAACGTGGTCACACTGGTGCTCGGCGGTGGTCGCGGGACACGGTTGTTTCCGCTGACGAAGTTTCGCGCAAAGCCGGCCGTGCCGCTGGCCGCGAAATACCGTCTCATCGACATCCCGCTCTCGAACTGCATCAACAGCGGCCTGAATCATATCTACGTTCTCACGCAGTTTCTCTCGGCCAGCCTGCATCGTCACATTTACCAGACTTATCGCTTTGACGAGTTCAATGGCGGATTTGTCGAGTTGCTCGCGGCCCAGCAGACGATGGAAGCGGGAACCGACTGGTATGAGGGCACGGCGGATGCCGTGCGCAAGAACATCCGCTACATCCAGCAACCGGGCGTGAGTCACGTGTTGATCCTTTCCGGCGATCAACTCTATCGCATGGACTACCGCGATATGCTGCGAACGCACATCGACTCGAAGGCCGATGCGACGATCGCGGCGCTGCCGGTTGACCGCCAGTCCGCCCGATCGTTCGGCATCATGCGCATCAATGAGCAGGGGCGTGTGCAGGGATTTCTCGAAAAACCGCAGACCGATCGCGAGATCGATATGGTGCGGATGGATCCCCACTGGATCGACCAGCGCGGTATCAGCAGCCGCGGCCGGGACTGTCTGGCCAACATGGGGATTTATGTCTTCAACCGCGATACGCTGCTCGACCTGCTGACGAAAACCGACTACCAGGACTTCGGCAAGGAGATCTTTCCGGCTTCCGTCCGCAGTCGCCGGGTGCAGGTGCATCTGTTCGACGGCTACTGGGAAGATATCGGAACCATCAAGGCCTTCTACGAGGCCAACCTTGCGCTGACCAAGCCGAATCCGCCCTTCGAGCTGAACATCCACGGCAGTCCGATCTATTCGCGATCCCGGTTTCTGCCGCCGTCTCGCATGGACGGCGCCACCGTCAGCGCCAGCCTCGTTGCCGAAGGATGCCGTGTCGGACGCAACGTGGTTATCGAAAACAGCATCATCGGCGTGCGGTGCGTAATCGGCGACAACGTGGTCATCCGCGACTCGATCCTCATGGGAGCCGACAATTACGAGGGGCCCGAGAATCCGCGGTTGCCGGGGCAGCCGGAGTTGGGGATCGGAGCCGGTTCACGCATCGAAGGCTCGATCGTGGACAAGAACTGCCGAATCGGCACCAACGTGGTGATCGTCAACGGGCGGCAGGTCGTCGATGATAACTCGAGCGACCAATGCCTGATCCGCGACGGTATTCCGGTCGTCGTCAAGGAAGCCGTCATCCACGACGGCTGGCGGCTCGAATAGCGCATCACCTGCCCGTGATGCGGCTGACCTCGGGAAGTCCGCGGCCCTGCTCGGCGTCGCGAAATCGCTCGAATGCGCGCACAACGGCGGCGCAACCATTTCGGCAGCGGTCACGCGTGCGGAATCGAAATCGCTGAGAAGCCGCTCGGCGCTTGATTGCGGCTACGGTGCCAGCAGCAGTCGGCTCGGCGCCTGAAGATAGCCGATCACGTCATTCAAGAACCTTGCCGCCGTGGCGCCGTCCACCAGTCGATGGTCATACGACAGGCTCAATGGCATCATGAGCCTGACGGCGACCTGATCGTTGCGTATGACGGGCAGCTTGCGCGACTTGCCGACCAACAGGATCGCCACTTCAGGCACGTTGACGATCGGGGTGGAGTAAGTGCCGCCGATCGCTCCGAGGTTGCTGATCGTGAATGTACCGCCGCGCAGATCGTCCAGCGCGAAGTTGCCGCTGCGCACGTTCTCCGCGATCGCCGCCAGTTGCCGGGCGATTTCCGGAATTGAAAGCCGATCCGCGTTCCGCAGCGCGGGTACCACGAGTCCCCGGTCGGTATCCACTGCGATTCCGACGTGCACGTACTGCTTGTATACGATCTGTTCGTTGGCCATGTCGATCGTTGCGTTGACGGCCGGGTGGTCCCGGAGCGCCATGGCGACCGACTTGATGACGAACGGCAACGACGTCAGCTTGATGCCCTTGGCTGCGTAATCGTCCTTGCTCGATTGACGCACGTGCTCGAGTTCCGTGACATCGGCGTCGTCGAAATTCGTGACTCGGGGCACCGTTGACCACGATTCGTGCATCTTGGCTGCGATCGTCTTGCGAATCTTGGTCATCCTCTCGATTCGCACCGGCCCCCACGAGTCCTGTTGCGTGTCCGCCGGAACTTCGGCTGCTTTGGCGCCGGGCGCACCGGGCGTTGACTGATTCGCGCGTCGCACGACGGCCAGCACATCCTCGCGAGTGACTCGGCCGCCGGGACCGGTGCCCTGGACCTTCTGCAGATCCACGCCGACTTCGCGCGCGAAGCGGCGCACGGCCGGACCGGCCGGAACGGTGCCTGCCGAACTGCCCGGCACCGGAGTCACGCTCGGCGCTGCGGGCGGCGGTGGCGCCGCTGCTTTAGCTGCGGGGGCAGTTGCCACGGCGGGGGGCGACTGTGCGGCCGCGCGGGCAGAAGCCGCCGGCCTTTCGGGGGCGGGTTTCGTCGGTTGTTTTGGTGCGGGTTCGTCCGGGACCGGTGCCGCGGCGGGTTGCTTGGCAGGCGGCTGTTTCGACGATTGAGGCTTGGAGGCCGGCGCGGCAGCGGCGGGTGCGGTCTTGGGCGGCCCCGTTTTGGCCGGCGCGGCCGACGCCTCTTCCAGCACGATCAGTGCCTCGCCGATCTTCACGGTCTGGCCGGCGCTGACCAGAACCTGGATGACCTTGCCCGCATGGCTGCTGGGCACTTCGACGGTCGCCTTGTCCGTTTCGATCTCGACGATTCCCTGTTCTTTTTGAATCTGGTCGCCCGGTTTAACCAGCACTTCCAGAATGTCGCCTGAGTGGATGCCGTCGCCGAGCACCGGGAGTTTGATCTCGATCGCCATAACGTCACGATTCCATTTCAACGGCTTGTGTTTCTTCGGGGTCAGGCCATCAGCGGATCGGCTTTTTCCGGATCGATGCCCAGGTCCCGCACGGCACGCTGGACTTCCGAAACGGACAGTCTGCCTTCACGGCTGAGTTCAAACAGCGAGGCCAGGGTGACGAACGCCGCATCCACCTCGAAATGCCGCCGCAGGTCGGGCCGGTCTTCGCTTCGTCCCATGCCGTCGGTGCCGAGCACGTGGAAGCGGCCGGGAATCCACGGCGTGAGCTGTTCCGGGATCGCCCGCATGTAGTCGGACGACGCGATGAACGGACCGGAAACACCCTCCAGCACGGTCTCGATGTACGATTTGCGCGGCGGCGAATCGGGGTGAAGCAGGTTCCAGCGGGCGCACGTCTGCGCGTCGCGGCGCAGTTCCGTGTAGCTCGTGACGCTCCAAATGTCGCTGGCCACGCCGTATTTTTCCGCCAGGATTTCCTGGGCTTCGATCACATACTGCAGGATAGGGCCGCTTCCGAACAACTGCACCCTCGGTGCACCGTCTCGGGTTTCGCGGGACCGGAAGCGGTAGATGCCCTTGACAATTCCCTCCTCGACACCGCTCGGCATGGGCGGCATCTCGAATGCCTCGTTGTAGGCAGTGAGGTAATAGATCGCCGTATCGCCCGCCTGATACAGTCGGTGCAGGCCGTGGAAGATGATCGCCGCGGTCTCGTAGTGGAACGCCGGATCGTAGGAGCGGACCTGCGGAAAGGCCATCGCGTTGAGCAGGCTGTGCCCGTCCTGATGCTGCAGGCCTTCGCCGTTGAGCGTCGTGCGGCCCGCGGTTCCGCCGATCATAAATCCCTTGGCCCGCATGTCGCACGCGGCCCAGATCAGATCGCCGATGCGCTGGAAGCCGAACATCGAGTAGTAGATGAAGAACGGAATCATGTTGATTCCATGCGTCGCGTACGCGGTGCCCGCCGCGATGAACGACGACATCGAACCGGCTTCCGTGATCCCTTCCTCGAGAATCTGGCCGTCCTGCGCTTCCTTGTAGTAGAACACTTTGTCGGAATCCACCGGCTCGTAGAGCTGTCCGGTGTGCGCGTAGATGCCGACCTGGCGGAACATGCCTTCCATCCCGAACGTCCGCGACTCGTCGGGAACGATCGGCACGATGTACTTGCCGATGCTTTTGTCGCGGCACAGTCGCTCGAGGATTCGCACGACAGCCATCGTCGTCGAGATCTCCTTGCCGGTGTCACGCTCGACGATCTGGATGTAATCGGACAGCTTGGGCACGGCGGACTGGGGATGAGCTGTCGGTCGTGAAGGTACGAACCCTCCGAGTGTCTTGCGACGCTCGCGGAGATACCGCATTTCGGCCGTGTCGTCGGCGGGCCGGTAAAAGGGAGCGTTGGCGACCTGATCGTCCGAGATCGGGATGCCGAACCGACTGCGGAACTCGAGCATCTCCTCTTCGTTCAGCTTCTTCTGCTGATGAGCGATGTTGCGGCCTTCACCCGCCTCGCCCATGCCGTAGCCCTTGATCGTCTTGGCCAGGATGACGGTCGGTTGTCCGCGATGTTCGACCGCCGCTTTGTAGGCGGCGTAGATCTTCTCCGGATCGTGGCCGCCTCGCCGCATGCGCATGAGACGCTCGTCCGAATAGTTCGCCACCATTTCGAGCAGTTCCGGATCCTTGCCGAAGAAGTGCTCGCGGATGTACGCGCCGGGCATGACGGTGTATTTCTGGTATTCGCCGTCGACCACCTCTTCCATGCGGCGGGCCAGGATTCCCTGACGGTCCCTGGCGAGCAACGGATCCCAGTCGTTTCCCCAGATCACTTTGATGACGTTCCAGCCTGCGCCGCGAAACACACCTTCCAGTTCCTGGATGATCTTGCCGTTGCCCCGCACCGGTCCGTCCAACCGCTGCAGGTTGCAGTTGATGACGAAGACCAGATTGTCGAGGCGTTCGCGGGACGCCAGCGTGATTGCGCCGAGCGTTTCGGGTTCGTCGGTCTCGCCATCCCCGAGGAACGCCCAGACTTTCTGCCGGCTGGTGTCCTTGATTCCCCGGTCGCGCAGGTAATGGTTGAACCTCGCTTGATAAATCGCCATGATCGGGCCGAGGCCCATCGAGACGGTCGGATGTTCCCAGAACGAAGGCATCAGCCACGGGTGCGGATACGAGGACAGCCCCCCGCCCGGCTGAAGTTCCCGGCGGAAATTGATCAGCTGCTCCTCGCCCAGTCGGCCTTCCAGGAACGCGCGGGAATACATCCCGGGGGAAGTGTGCCCCTGGAAGTAGACCTGATCGCCGTCGTAACCGGACTCGCCGCGGCCGCGCAGCACGTGGTTCTGGGCAACTTCGTACAGCGTCGCGGAGGATGCGAAGCTCGAGATGTGGCCGCCGATCCCGGAATGCTGCCGGTTGGCGCGGACGACCATCGCCATTGCGTTCCAGCGGATGATGCTCTTGATTCGCCGCTCCAGTTCGCGATTGCCCGGGTAGGGCGGCTGGCGGTCTGCGGGAATCGTATTGATGTACGGGGTATTGAGGGCCGCCGGGCGGTCGACACCGCGGCGGACCGCGCGTTGTTCGAGTACGGAAAGCAGGTACTTGGCCCGTTCGCTTCCCTTGCTCGACAGGACATACTCGAACGATTCGAGCCATTCCTCGGTTTCGGCCGGATCGATGTCCGCAATGTGATCGACGAACACGTCGGAGGGAGTTGCCTGGACCGAAGGATCCGGATTGGCGTCTGACATCGGCGAACCTCTAATTCGGACAAAAGATTCGGCAAAGCGTCGTACCGGCCGCGTTCGGCTGCCGCGCTGCGCGGCAAACGCAGCGGGGCTGACGCCGTACAGTCATCGGCGGCCGTTACCCGGTAATTGTTTTCCACGTTCCGCGGCGCGTAAAGGACACGCTTCCAAACGCCGGGAAACTCAGCTCCGCTTGGGCTTGTAGATCTCGGTGGCGGTGCCGAAAAACACCTCGCCCGCGTTCATCAGCGTTTCGCTGAGTGTGGGGTGCGGGTGAACCGACTCGGTGAGATCGCGTACCTCGCAGCCCATTTCGATCGCCAGGACCGCTTCAGCGATCATCTCGCCGGCGTTTGGTCCCACCATGCCGCAGCCCAGCACGCGCTGGGTTTCCGGATCAACCAGCCACTTCGTCAGCCCTTCCGTGCGCCCGATCGCCTGTGCCCGTCCGCTCGCGGCCCATGGGTAGACCGCCACTTCGACCGTTCGGCCGTCCTGCCTGGCCTGCTCTTCCGTCAGCCCGGCCCAGGCCAGTTCCGGATCGGTGA
>CAIPEB010000473.1 GCA_903863885.1 uncultured Planctomycetaceae bacterium
CCCTCTGGCTTTCCTGTGGGAAATACAACGATGACGGTATAACGCATTGAATGCCAATGCGCAATTCCCTATCTTGCCAAAAGCCCGCAGAGTGCGCGCGGGCCCTTGGGGCGCGGCCGCGCGTGAGCGTTCGCCGATGGAGAGGAGTGTCATATGCGCTAGGAAGCGAATCTTCCAGTTGTCATCCCTGGTGAACTGTTGGATCGTTGGTAACGCCGGACGCCCGAGCCGCGCTAACAGCCGAAAATGGTAGCCAAGGCTTACTGAGGGATTTACTTGATTCTCACGTATCGTGCAAGCTGTGTAGCGGCAAGCCCAATCTGGATCCTCTAGTCTGCCGATTGCCTCGACAAGGCTCACATCAGATACAGAAAACAACGTGCGTCCGGACTGCAAGATCGCTTTAAGCTTCAAAGTCCCCCGCCGAACCATCCACTTAGCCTCAACAGTGTCTGTTGCATTAAGAGCCATAACCGCATCGCAGATGTGACGCTCGTCTTCTCCGTCCAGCCATTGAAGCATCTTCGCGACAAATTCCGGCGGAGTAGGCTTGATTCTGGAAATGATCTCCGCACTCGCAGAACTTAATTCAGGATCATCGAGAGCAGTCATCAATTCCGCAATCGCAAACGGTCCAATACAAACGAGTGTATCTGCGATAAAATCGTTGCAGCGAAATCCATCGTCGCTGGTCAGGACAAAGTTCGCTTCTGAGACAGCATCTTCGACGTCGACCGCTGCCACGCCCACCGGCGCGAAGGTCAATGCGATCCGGTGGATCTCGGTCAACGATTTCGCACGGCGGCTAACGGGGTCTACGAGAACTTCGAGCTCATCGAGACCGTGTAGATTTAGATTGTGGCCTACTGGAAGAAACGATAGATGCTCCGTTTCAACGGAGGGAGTCCTACGCAAGACCGTCAACAACTTCGGTACGTAAGCCACGGATTCTGGGCCATACGGACCAAGCTTACTCAGCACATATGCCGCGTATGCATGAACGCGCGGATAGTCCGTGCTCCTTGTCGATCGAGAAATGACAGGCCAAACACCGCTGAAGTAATGATGGATGCCCCTGGCCTCCTTTCTCATTAGCACCTCCACCAAAACCGACGCAGCCAGTTTGCTGGATGGTTTAAGTCGAGCCAAGACTACCGTGGCCCGAGCAAATGTTGGGTCGTCTGGAGAAATCCGTTGGTCCGTGAAGATATCGAGGATATAGGTTGCGACTTCGTCACGTTCGTTCGACTGCAGTCCTATTTCTACAAGAAGTTCCGCAATGATCAAGTTTGGCAAAGCCCGACCCTCCGCCAAGAGCGACATTAGTAGCTGCTTATCTTGCGGAGCCGTGCGCTTGAGGAAGCTGCTTAGTTGCAGCGAATCGTCGTGAAGACCCATCAATCCGATCTTCTTAATGGCACTAGTCCTTAAACAAGCGAAGGCCGATGTTAGTTTTCGGGCGGGTCGCGCGAAAAAGTCGGCGCGAACTTTCAGCGGGCCGGCATCGCTTTGCGGCGGGTGGGGTTCGTGTTTGTCG
>CAIPEB010000474.1 GCA_903863885.1 uncultured Planctomycetaceae bacterium
CGCAGCAAAAGTCGGCGGTGTAGGGCGGAATGGGGTATTCGCGACGAAACTTCTGATTTCGGCAGGAACGATTGCGGACCATCTGCCAAACAGATCTTGTGAACGAATTCGCCCAAGCGCGCTCGTCTCGCGCGAAGGCGAAAGCGTGCGAGTCGCGGCGGGATCGCCGAGCTGAACGCTGCTTCATGGGAGGCCCCTTCGATTGATTGCACGGATATGGCCCCTCACCCCCGCCCCTCTCCCCAAAACAAGTTTGGGGCGAGGGGAGATAGGAGATTTTGTGGGGACTTAAGTCTGCGCGATTCTATACCCCCCCTCCACAATCCAAATTCGGGGCGAGGGGAAATCGGTTTATTGGTTGGGAGGTTGCACTGGCTTGGAATTTGGACTCCGGATTCCATTACACCATCCAGCGTCTTCACACCAACCTTCATGCCCCACCCTTTCCCCAAAAACAAGTTTGGTGCGGAGGGGAGATAGGAGATTTTGAGGGGGAACTTGCGGGGATTGAAGTCTGCGCAAAGATGCTATTTTTCAGCTCGCCCTCAGATCATCTCCGTGCGAACCAGTTAACGGGAGGGACCTTATTGCGCGGGAATTCCTGGCGAAAAATACTATTATCTCCCCTCGCCCTCAGCTTGCTGGGGGAGAGGGGCGGGGGTGAGGGGGCAGAGCTGAAGCATGCGGTCGCCTAAGAGCAATAAGCGTAATTTCCGGGCATGTCCCATCACGCATTTGGTGTTTCATCCGTGGCCTCTTCGGAGTCTGGAGTCCGGAGCCAGGCAAACAAGTTAGGACTTGTTATCCGTGTTTCATCCGTGCCCATCCGTGCCCATCCGTGGCCTCTTCTCTTCAGCTTCTCGTAATCTCCAGCCCGGTCTTGGATACCTCGAACTCGACAAATCGCGCTTTGCTGTTGGGCGGTGATGCGGTGAGCGTGTGGCGGATGCGGGCGGCGGCCTGGGGGTCCTTGGCGAGCATCAGCATGTATCCGCCTCCGCCGGCGCCGAGCAGTTTCATCGCGGCCAGCTGGTCCTCGACTCGCGCGAGGATCGATTGCACCTCGCGCGGGTTCGTGCCGCCGTCAAGCTGCTGGTTCAACTGCCAGCTGCGGGCGATCGAGCGGCATAGCCCGTCCCACTGTCCTCGCAACAGCACCTCATAGGTATCTCGCGCGTGCGCGCCGAGTTTCTCCAATGTCGCAAGGTGCTGGCCGCTGTTCAAAAACATGCCGCGCACAATCTCGGCCAGGATATTCTTGGCCACGCGCGTGATGCCGGTGTAATAGAGCAGCATGCAGCTCTTGGGCTCGGCGTCCTCGAACAGATGCGCGGGGAGCCAGCGCACGACCAGATCCTGGTGCAGACCCGGCTGCGTCTCGATCAGCTTCAAGCCGCGAGCCAGCCCGCCGATCTGGTCCTGCCAGCCGCCGCCCGTGGTCAACATCTGTTCGAGTGTCAGCGTGCGCCGGCAGATCTCGGCCGTGTCCCAGTTCAAACCGCCAAGCTCTCCCAGCGCGCCGAGCAGCGTTGCGGCCAGTATGCTGCTCGTGCCCAGCCCCGAGCCCTTGGGCACCGCGGCCAGCAGCGAGATCTCGATCCCGCCGCCGAACTCGCGCAACTGCGACTCGAGTGACGCATGCTGCGAAAATGCCGAGAATTCAGGCAAAAAGCCCGCCAAAGCCAGCGCCGCGCGGGCAATCGAGAACCCGCTTCCGACCTCTCCGCACCGCCGCAGCTCGTCGTAGTCCGTGACCCGCTCCTCAACACCCAAGTCAATCGAACGCAGCACGATCTGCGGCCGCTCGGCCAACCGCACGAACACCTGGATCGGCGGCTGGCCATTCAAGTTCACCCCGACATTCACCACCGACCCGCCATGCAACAGGCAATACGGCGGCGTGTCCGTCCACCCGCCCGCCAGATCCAACCGCACCGGCGACCTCGCCCAAATGATCTGATCATCCAAGATGTTCTTGGTCGGCGCCACCTTCCGCTCCCGCGTATCGGCAATCATCGCCTCGGCGAGCAGTTGAAACGCGGAATGCTCGAGAGAGTCCGGAGTTGTCCGTGTTTGATCCGTGTCAATCCGTGGCCTCTTCGCGTTCCGTAACACATTCGCGCAGAACATCCGCTGACAAACCCGTCGCATCAGCGGCGCGTCGGCCGGCTCTTCCTCGGGCAGCGGATACCCGGCGGCAGCGTATTCCTTGGCCGTGTGGACCAGGTCCAGCTGATAAAACACGCTGCGAGCCGCATTGCGCACCAGCGGCAGCAGCGTCTCGCGCCGCATCGCATCGCGCTGGGCAAACAACCTCGCCACGTTGGCCTCGCGCCACAGCTGACTGGCCGACATTCTCCGCGCCGCGTATATCCGTGTTTGATCCGTGTTAATCCGTGGCCTCCCCCCGCCGACCAGCCACTGCACGAAGCTCCCGTCGATCGCATCGAGCTCCACGACCGGGAACAGCATCGCGTCCTGGATATCGCCCTGCGCGTCCATCGTCAAACCGCGTGCCGCGAACCAATCGCCGACCGATCCGCCGCACCATCGCGTGCCGGGGTCGCTGACCGAGCCGGTGAACGTGTCGTCCAGGTGATAGAACCTCAGGCACCACGACGACTCGCCGACCGGTACGGCATCCAGACACATGCCGCCGGGCAGGTGCAGCGTCCAGTCGTTCTGCGGCACGCCCGTAATGATGTGCCGGCCCTCGAGCGTCCACGTGGCCGGCAAATGCGAGTTCTCGATCCAGACCGTTTGGTGATGCGCCTCCAGCGGAAACTCGAGCTTCGAATTCTGGACGAACATCTCTGGGTGGAGCTTCACCGTGTTGACGCTCAGCGCCCGCTGGTCGAGCACCACGTTCTGCAGCCGCAGGCACGAGCGGATCAAATCGCGGTTCGACCCGAAATGATAGAACTCGCCGCCTGTCAAAGGCACGACCGCCACGCTCAGCCGACTTATATCGTCATCCCACACCGTCGGCTCGGAACCGAGCGACATACCAAAGTCTGAGTAAAGGCCGAAAGCCGAATTCATCCGTGTTTGATCCGTGCCAATCCGTGGCCTCTTTTCCTCCAGACTCCGGACTGCTTTCTCACTCAATAACCACAGTCCCGTATCCACGAGGAACAGATGCTCGCCGGCCAGTTCGCTGATGCGTTGCGGCGATGGCTTCTGCAGAAAGAACCGCAATCGATCGGGCCCACGGCGAGGCAGAAAGAAGACGCCGTGGTGCGAGGCGGCCGATGGCTCGACCCATAGGCCCAGGCACACGACGTCCGCTTCGGGCAAACGCGGCAGCGGGCCGTTCATCCGCACGAGCACATCGCCCGCAGCGACCAGCACTCGCGACTGAGGCGGCGCTGCGTCGAGGATCTGCGTGAGCAGCGGCAGCTGCAGGTCGAGCAGCGTCTGGTCGAGCCGCTGGCCCTTGGACCAGCGAAACACGGGCAGCGGCAGCAGCGGCTTGCTTCCCGGGGCATATGCCGGCAGTTGCCGCGCCGGTCCGCCCGCATGAATGACCATCCGCCGGTCGGAAGCCAGCCACGTTGAAAAGTCGACTGCGGCGCCCGACTTTTCATAGGCCTCATGCAGCAGCTGGACCGTGCTCCCCCCCGTCCCCAGCGGCCGCTCCGGCGGATCACCCCCCAGCACCCATTGCGAGAGCGGCCTCGAAGCCAGCGACTCACGGGAATTCAACAGTGCCTGCGGCAGCGAGAGAAGGATTTGCATGGAGTACGATTTTAATTTCCACAAAGAGGGGAGGCCACGGATGGGCACGGATCAAACACGGATAAAGGCGAATGCACACAGAACACACGTCGGACGAATTCGACCTTGGCACGTCCGAAGTTGATTAGCAGTCCGACCTTGGCATCGGTCGCCTTAAGTTCGTTGATCAATTGGGCTTCGTCATCGGGATTGAGGCATTTAGCGATCTTGAGTTCCACTACGACACACTCGGCAACGAACAGATCCGCTCGATAGTCTCCGACGACCGTGTTCTTGTATCGCACTTGGATCGGAAATTCGATTTCAGCCTTCAAACCGCGCTCCTGCAATTCAACCTGCAGCGCCCGCTGGTAGACCTTTTCAAGGAACCCGTATCCCAATCGCCGGTGTACCTCAAATGAAGCACCGATGATCACCCTTGTGACTTCTTGGTGTTCCAGCGACATCTGCAATGGCCCCCTGAGAGAATTAAGCGTAATTAGCGCGCTTTGCCCATCAGGTATTTTGCCTTTATCCGAGTTTGATCCGTGCCCATCCGTGGCCTCCCTGTTTCCCTCCCCACAAAATTGACACCGTCCACCTCTGGCCCCATAATTTTCTTTTACGTCCATTCGGAGCGGGTAATGAGAATAGTCTCCAAAATCAAGTCCTTGGTGATTCGACCAGGAGCGAGGCCGCGCAAGGTTGCTTTCGGAATTTTTCGCAACATGCTTCTGGAGTTGGACTTATCGCACGATATGCAGCTGTGTCTGGGGCTGTGGGAGCGTGAGACTTATGCCTGCGTGAAGAAGGCCGCGGCCCGCTGCAAATGGGCTGTGGATGTCGGCGCGGGCCGAGGGGAACTGTGCGTCTTTCTCGTGAAACGCTCGTCCGCGAAACGCATAGTGGCTGTTGAGCCCAAAATCTCTGAAGCTGAATTCATCAAGCGCAATCTGGGGCTGAACGGGGAACAGGACAACCCCAAAGTCGAGATCCTCAATAAGTTCGTCGGCTGCTCGCAAGACCAGGACAGCGTATCCCTCGATGCTCTGTCAATGGGAAGCAAGGAGCCGGGGTTTGTGAAGATCGATGTCGATGGTGCCGAGATGGATGTGCTCAAGAGCGGTGAGGAAATCCTCCGCAAGGGCAGCGTGGATATCTTGCTCGAGACGCACTCCGCCGAGTTGGAGACTGCTTCTCTCGAATTCCTCGCCAAGCTCGGCTACCAGACGAAGGTCATCCCCAACGCCTGGTGGCGAATTGTCCTGCCGGAGAGAAGGCCCATTCCGCACAATCGCTGGCTGTGGGCTACCAACATTTCTGGACAGTAGATCTCGCGGAGGTTTTGACCTGTCTTGAGGTGACTCCTTCATCCGTGCCGTTCGTGGCCTCTCCCGCAAATTCCTTGCTTCCTCCATCCCTCGCGAAGGATAATGGGGCGTATGTCCAAGGAGTTCATCATGCCGCGTTGTGCCCCCCGTGCCATTATTTCGCTTGCGCTGTTGTTGGGCGTATCCGCCAGCGTTGAAGCCGGCTATGTCGATATCGCCAACCAAGTCAGCGTGTCAAGCTACCAGAACTACCTCGACAACTTCCTCTACACCCACACCGGTGATAATCGCGGACTGACCGGTTCACAGCACGATCTGGCCCAGGCCAACATCGCGAGCCTGTTCACTTCGTTCGGATTGTCCGTCACGCTCAGCCCGTTTCAGTACAACGCGAAGACCTATTACAACGTGGTGGCAACCAAGCTCGGCTCGGTCAGACCCAACGATATCTACATCATTGGCGCCCACTACGACTCATACGCGAATCCCGGCGCGGACGATAACGCGAGCGGCGTCGCAGGAGTGCTCGAGGCGGCCCGCGTGTTGGCAGACGAGACGCTAGAAGCAACGGTCACCTTCATCGCGTTCGATCGCGAAGAGCAGGGACTGATCGGAAGCGGTGCATACGCCTACGCGCATTCCTCGGACAACATCCTGGGCATGGTCTCGCTCGACATGATCGCGTACCATCCGGCCGCGAGCCCGAACTACGCCAATGTCCGTTGGACATACTCAAATACCGCGATTACCCAGGACTTGAGCGATGCGCTGCTGACTTACAGCGGCATCAACTCCACGATCTCGAGCATCCCTGCAGTCAGCGATCACGCGTCTTTCGCCTACTTCGGCAAGAACGCGTGTCTGCTGACAGAATACGGCAGCAATCCGTACTATCACACGGGCTCCGATTCCGTGGACTCCACCAATTACATCAACTACACGTACGGCGCCGCCATGACGCGCGGCGTCGTCGGCTACCTGGCCGAAAACACGCTCGCCGTCCCCGAGCCTTCGACCGCGCTGCTGGTGCTCGTCGGCGTCACGGGGTTCGTCTGGCGAAGCAGGAGGCGAGGACGGAGGACGGAAGCCCGATGCCCGATGCCAAATGCCGGATACGGGTAGTCGGTGGTCAGAAGTGCAGTTCGACGCCGTGGGTTGAAACCCACTTCCCCCTCACCCCCGCCCCTCTCCCCCAGCAAGCTGAGGGCGAGGGGGGAAAATGGTTTTGGTGAGGGCACCCGTACCTAGGGCGTTGCCCTAGGCTACGTTGAACCTTGGCCGTTGGCCAAGGAACAGCGTGCTTGGCGATTCCGTCGAATTCAATCCCTGTCAACCGCACATCGGACACGTACCGCCGCACGACCGGCAATACCCGCGACGAAGGCCGAAGGCCTTCTGACATCGTAGCCTGGGGCAACG
>CAIPEB010000475.1 GCA_903863885.1 uncultured Planctomycetaceae bacterium
CGCGTGCTTCCGAATGCCTCTTGAGAGGTTGGGGGTGTCGGCAGGCGGTGCTCCGTATCCGTGCCCATCCGTGGCCTCCCCGGCTTCAATTTTCTTTATCAGGGTCTCACGCCATGCGCGTACTTGAGTTGCTTTGCGGATGCGTAATGGTCTGTTCGGGCAGCGTCTGCTATGCCGATGGCGAAGGGATGCCGCTCGAAGTTCTTCAGCCCGCCTATCGCCGGACGATCTACGCCACCCAGTCCGAGCAAGTCATCGCCGTGCGGGCTTTGATCGCCGAATCACTGCGGCCTCAAGTCGCCGAGCTGAGCGGGAGGTTGCTCGACGCTCGAGACGCTGAGTTGCGCGTCAGCGGGGCGGGGGTGAAGGCGACTCAGGATGTGCAGTTCGATGCGAAGGCTCTTCCTTGTGGAACGTATTCCATCGAAGTGCGTGCGATCGACCCGGCTGGCAAAACCGTGGCGACGGGCAAGGCGACCGTGCGCAAGCTTCCGGCTTCGCCGGGCAGCGAGGTCCGCATCGATGGCCGCGGCAACATCGTGGTGGATGGCAAGCCCTCGGTGCAGATCGGCTGGTACGGCGAAGTGCCGCTGGACGACCCGCGTCCGGATGTGGTCGCGCTGCAGAACCTGCAGACTCCCAGCGTTGTTGCCTACCCGGATCGCGCGCCGATTTCGAGACTGTTCCGCGAGCACGGTATCCGGACGATTGTGAGCCTCGAACCCGGGCGGTTGTTCTACACGTTTGAATTGTGGAAGAAGCCCGGCAATCCGGTGCCGACCGAGCACACCAAGCTGTCTGCTCCCAGCGACGAGTGCCGCGAACTCTTGCGGAAAATGGTCGAGTTGCTGAAGGACGAACCGGGATTGTTCGGCTGGTACATCGCCGACGAACCGGAAATCAACAACGTCCGGGCGGAGTATCTCGAAGCGTATTACCGCACGATTTGCGAACTGGATCCCTACCATCCGGTCCTGGTAACGAACGACACGCTGGATGGCATCGAAAAGATCGGCTATCGCTGCTGCGATATCCTGATGCCTGATCCTTATGGCGAGAAGCCGAACTATGTGCCGGATTTTCTGGCCGCGGCGAACCGGGTGATGCAGTCGGGCCAGGGCTTGATGCTGACTCCCTGGCACTCCGCACATCACACGCACTTCACTGCGGAATACGGCACCGCGCCGCCGTTTTCCTACCGCGTGATGCGAGGGCAATACCTGGCCACGATTGCCGCAGGAGGACGCGGATTCACGGGATATACCAACGCCTTTTTTCTGCCTGAACCGCGTTTGCGAATCGGTCTGCCGCACCTTTGGCGCGAAGTGAAGTTTCTCGAACCATTCATGGTCGACAGCGTCTCCTCGCTGCGGCCCGAACGCAACGCGGCCCTGTCGCCGCCTGCGGTTGAAGTCGAGGCCGACTCGCGAACCGGAAACGGGGCGAGAGATACGAGTGCCGGCATCTTGTCGTGGTTCGGCAGGTTCGATCAGCAGGTTGCTTTGATCGTGATGAACCCGTCAGCATCGGCGCAGCGGGTTCGCGTCAGACATCCCTCGCTGACGACGGCGAAGATGTCCGTGATCAGCGAGGCTCGCGAAGTTGCGATTGAGGACGGTTCATTCGTCGACGAGATACCGGCGGGCGATGCGTGCGTATACTCGAACGATCCGAGAGGCGCGGGCCTGCCCGTCGTGTCGCGGGTTGAAACCGGCATTGCCGACTTTGAAAAGAGCTGCGTGAGACCCGGGAATTTGCTGCACGCGAGCCGCGGCGTGAAAGCCCGCGCTTCGCAGGGAACGCTGCCCTGGTTTGGCCAGATCTTCTACTACGCCATTAACGGCATCGTCGATGACGAGGGCTGGCATGTAACTCACGCGGAACTGCCGCAGTGGATCGAGTTCGCCTTGCCCGAGTCGCGACCGATCGGGCGTGTCGTCGTGCACACGCCAAACCTCCGCGACTATGACCTGCAGTTTCGCGCGGCCGACGGTTCGGTTCAGCAGGCCGAGGTGCGAGGCAATACGCTCGACGTCGTCGAGCACACCCTCGCGGCGCCGGTTGCGGCGCTGAAGCTGAGAATCATCGCCCGCGCGGTTCGCGAGGGCGCACAACCGCCGCGCGCGATGGTCCGAGAGATTGAGGCATACTCCGACACGGGGGCGGCGAAGGGCTCGCCGCTGACACTCGCGAGCATCGACGTTCCCAGGGAATCGCCGGTAGCCGACTCCTTGCAGGTGCAATCCTCCCCGCCCTTCTGGCGGGACGATTACTCGGCCTTTCGGCACAAGCCAAAGCACTACGAGGGCGATCCGGATGCGTGGGTGCTGGACGAGTCCGTATTCGCCACTCGCTACGATGCGGCGTCAAAGCAGCTGATTTGCACGACGACGAGTCCCGCCGGCTACGCATCGATGAGCCGGTTCGTTCCGTACTCGCACGAGCATCGCTACTTTCAGATCTCGGTGCCGGTGATCAAGGGGGAAGGCTACCAGTGGCTGACTGTCAATCTCGGCGATCCGTCCGGCAAAGCAAAACCCAACGCGGCCGTGCACACGATCAAGCCGGGACGATATACCGTCGACACACACTCGTTGCACGAAGTATTCCGTTCTCCCGAAATGAAGCAGTCGCTTCTGCACGTTTATCTCTCGAAGGGGATTGAATACGGCATTTCGGAATTGAGTTTGTGCGATCAGCCAAAGGACGGCTTGGCGATCACGATGGCCGATGGCTCACCGGTACCGCGAATATTGAAGGTGGGCGACGAACTGCTGTTTCGCTTGTTTCTCGACAAGCCTGCAACCGACGCAGTTGTCGAGCTTCTTCGAGATTCAATGTACGAACCGGTTCGCATCAACGGCGAGCCTTACGTTCAGCTATTGAGGGCCGGTCGAGACAAGGACGGACGTTGTTGGTCTGCTGTGGTTAAACTTGGCCCCGCCACCGACAAATTCAAGGTCACCGGCTACCCCGTCCTCTTCCGCGCCGCGATCAGCGGCGGCACGATCAAGGAAACGCTGTGCACGATGATGGTGGATGTTGAGTGATGGTGCAGAACAGTCTGGAGACGGGAGTCTGGAGTCCGGAGACTGGAGTCCGGAGACTGGAGTCCGGAGTCGCGTAGCGACGGCATGAAGGTAGCCGTGGGTTTCAACCCACGGTTGAGAGTCCGCGTCATCCGTCATCCGCCATCCGCCATCCGCCATCCGCCATCCGCCATCCGCGTTTTCATCCTGCGTAGTGAAGCGATTTCATGTCAACTCGGTGAGGGATCTTTCTTAAATTCGATAATCAGGTCGCAACCTGCGGGTGGACAAGCCCCCGTGGCTTCCGGACTGGGATAACCGAGTCTTGCATGTCGTAGGGGAACTCACCGCCCCGTTCAAGCTTGCCGATTTCCGTTTCCATTCCGCGGAAGTGAGTAGTTTTCGCACCTTCGTTTGTTAGCATCCGGAATTGCTTGTGGCCTCCTGAGACGGACTGTATATTCAACCGTCGTCACTTCGAACCTGGCTGAACGCGCGGGAGCGGTTCAGCAAGCAGGCCGCTTTTCTTTTACGAGCAGTCCAGTCCATCAAAGGAGAGTCAATGTCGAGCCCGAATTTCAACCAGCCAGTGAACATTCCAAACTACCTGGTGCAGTCGATTCTGGTGACTCTGTTCTGCTGTCTGCCTTTCGGGATTGTGGCCATCGTTTTTGCGGCACAGGTCAATTCTAAGGCTCAGGCTGGCGACATTCAGGGCGCGATGCAGGCATCTAAGCAGGCGAAGACGTGGTGCTGGGCGTCGGTCGGCGTCTCGTTGGTTGTTTTCGTGCTGTACATGGGCCTGATGATTATCGGTTCGATCGTGGGCGCATCGCGTTAAGTTGCGATCGGTCCATGCGAATTCCATCCAGAGTCCTGAAGTGTATCGGCGGCCTGGTTGCGATCATGGCCGCCGTTTTTTTGTTTTCATTCGAGCCCGGCAATAGCGGCATTTTTCCGCCGTGCCCGTTTTTCAGGCTGACACATTTCTATTGCCCCGGTTGCGGGACGACGCGGGCTTTGCACAGTCTGCTGCACGGTGACGTGCTTCGAGCTCTCGATATGAACCCGCTGATGGTGTTGTCGATCCCGTTCGTCCTGCTGCTCGCATGGCAGCCGTCGCTGGGCAGCAAGCGGTACGTGCCAGAGGTCGTCGGCGTGATTCTGGTTGCCTACGGCATCCTGCGCAACTTCCCGGCTTTCAGTTTTCTGGCGCCGTAAAGGCCGCACGTCCTTGCACAAAGCCCCGGGGACTTGCAGAAATCAGCCGTCAACTAAACGAAGCGATATGACCGTAAAGGCTGTTCCAACATGCTTCGTCGCCGTTCATTGCTGATTGCTCTGGGATTGCTCTTCCTCGGCGTCGTCGTGTTCGGCCCCTGCGCGCTCGAGAGCGCCAACCAGCTGCATTGCAGATTGATGTTCCGGCAGGTTGCGCTGGGGTTGCAGAATTACCACGATTCTTTCAAACACTTTCCGCCGGCCGTCGTCTGCTCGGCCGACTCGAAGCCGATGCACAGTTGGCGTCCCAGGTTGTTGCCCTTTATGGTTGACTTTCCGGAAGTCTACAACTGGAAAGAGCCCTGGGACAGTGAAAATAACTTGCGGCTCATCAACGGCAAGCACTTTCACTTCGACGCTCCCGCTGAACGTGTGAGGTCGGTCGGACCCTACGACGGGCCGCTCGATTTTTCGGAGTTCTTTCGCTGCCGCACCTTCAGGTCGAAATCCCGATTCGACACTAACGTTGTTGCCGTGCGCGGCAGTCACACTGCGTGGCCGGGAACTCGCGCCGTTTCTCTCAGCGATATCACCGACGGTCCGAAGAACACGATCTTGCTGGCCGAAACGCCGGTGCCCGACATCTTGTGGACCGAGCCGCGTGATCTGGAGTGGGAGAAAATGTCCTTCAGGATCAATGACAAAGACCAGCCCTGCATCGGCAGTGACCATCCTGAAGGACCTTGCGTGGCGATGGCCGATAGCCAGATCTACCGCCTGAATCCCCGCACTCCGCCAGACATCATTCGCGGATTGTTGACTATCGATGGGGGCGAACCGCTCACGGTTGACAAGCTCGAGGCAGATGGTTGGCTTCGCGGAGAATAAAGGGGGCACGACGCATTCAAGATTGAGTCGCAGCCCGCCTTTCTGCTCTGGTCCGAGGCTAAGACTTGTGCGCGCCGGTGCCATTCGGTGAAAAGAGAAGGTATTAAGAAAAGCTCTCACAGAGGCACAGGGAACACGGAGGGGGCCTGCAGCTAATCCGGCTCTACGTGGTCCCGTACGAAAGAGTCCGGAGGAAGACAAACGTCCAAGTGACGGCTGATTACAAGCTGTAGGCTAACAGCTACCGGTGCGTGCGGAATTCTGGTGTGCCCGCGCTCGCTTTGCGAGCTTGACACATCTATGGAGAGCGTCGTGTCACCC
>CAIPEB010000476.1 GCA_903863885.1 uncultured Planctomycetaceae bacterium
CCGGTACCGTGGTTACGCCGCTTCCAAAGCGGCTTTCACGGGGTTCCAGGATAGGGTGCCGGTAGGGTGGCGAAACCGTATCACGCCTTCCATCCGACACGGCAGCGAAGTGCTCTCCCGGAATGGTTTCTGGAAAGGTTCCGGAGGGATGCCAGCCAGGGTTTCGTGGAAGGGTTTTGGAAGCGTTCCGCAACCCTGTCACGAACGAGTTTGCGGCTTTCATATTGGTGTCGCGAGGTGCCGCACGAAACATCTGGAAAACGTACCGGAACGTTACCGAGAATGTGATGCGAAACCATTCCAGAACAGCTGCCTTGGAGTAGGGGAGTGGTCGGTGCTCATTTGATGCGAGGGCACAGAAACGCCCCTGCCGCAAGGCAGGGGCCAATGGCTGAGCTTCAGAAGCACCCCGGATCCTCGACCTTTGACCCGATGTGGGCATCGAGGAACGCTCGCGCCTCAGCGATCATGTCCGAGGCGGTCTTATGTGCACAGTCGATCGTTCCGTCGGCGCGCCCGCAGGGGCAGGGGATCCAGCCGAACGTGGACGCGATGCCGGGGAAGTCTCAGTCCGTCTGGACCAGGATGTCTCGGCCATCGTCGGCACGCAGGAGGTAGGTGCCGAAGTCGCCCTCATCGAGCGTGATCTTCATCGCACCCTCCCGGACATCAGGTGCTGATTGCGGTCCTGGAACGGTCCGTGGAAGGAGAAGCGGCGTTGCATTTTTTGGGACTGCCGCAGCCTCGACACGTCCTCCTCGGAATCTCCGTCTTCGACCCCGAACGCCGCGTACTGCGTGGTCCACACTTCGCGGCAGCCGGAGTCCAGCAAGGCGAAGACCGCCAGCGGCACGAGCATCTCCTGCGTCAACATGATGGACGCGACGTGCCGGTCCTCGTTCGATCCGCTGTTCCAGCTCTCGGAGCTGATTTCGACGCTCAGACAACGTTCCACAGTCCGTTTGCCCTTCTCGGTCAAGTCGCACAAGATGCGATACCCCAGGGCGCAGGCTTCCCCGGTCAGCACGACGATGCCGAATGGTTCCAGAGCAGTCCAACTCGTGACGGCTTTCATGGCAGTGGCCTCCGATCGTGAAAGGAACGGGAAACTCAGTCGGAGGGAGATTGCCAGTAGCCGATACCGGCTGCCAATGGAAAACGACTGCTCGGGCAGGGGCGATAGGGGAGTCGCGTGTCCGACGCCAGTGAGTCCGCAGCGCCGTAAACCGGGGGAGGGGATTGGCGGGCCTCTGTTGCGCTTCGGCAAGGAACGTGGCACGATCCGAGACCCTGCCCTCTCGGCAGGACGTTCCGAGCATCGCTTCTTCACTTCAGCGCAAGGAGACCAGACATGCCCAAGCCCCGACGCACCACGCCCGTATCATTCCCGCTCGGCCAGGTGGTCGCCACGCCCCATGCCCTGGAGAGCGTGCCTGGGAACCAAGTCCAGGCCGCTCTTGGCCGCCACGCCCGCGGTGACTGGGGAGACGTGTGTGACGACGATTGGGAGGCAAACGAGAGCGCCCTCCAAGACGGCTCGCGCCTCTTCTCCGTCTATCACACGGCCGAGGGCGTGAAGTTCTGGATGATCACCGAGGCCACGGATGATGGCGGGAACCGCAGCGCCACTACCGTGCTTCTTCCGGAAGACTACTAATCGGGAGAGCCCGAGAAAGGGGATTGGCCGTTTCACCATTTCTGCACATGATGCTCAACACGAGCCCTGCACGTTGCGTGTAGGGCTTTTTTGACAAGTCGTGGCCGCCCAGCCGCAAGACCGATGACTCGTCGGGTGTATTATCGCGGCATGGCGGAATCCCTGTCCCAGGTGCTTCGCAGCCAACGCCTCCAGGCGTTTCTCACCGAGGCCGAGACGATCCGTGTCTGGCCGGTATCCCCTGAGCGCACGAGCGCGGCCACGATGCTCATCCGGGAGGCCATGTACGGCTGCGCCATCGGCCGCATCACGCACGAGGAGGAATCGCGGATCTTCAGCGTCCTCGCCTTTGCGATGACGGACGACGCGACCGAGGCCTGACCGCTACGATCCTTCTGAGGCGCCCGTGGGTGTCTATTTTCCCTTGCGCCTGTCTCTGGCCTGTGACAGGATTTTCAATCCTTGCCAAGTCGGCAAGGCTCAGTTCTGAGCATCTTTCACACCGTCGGAGGGTAGGGCAATGTCCAAGACTGAAGCGAGGAAACCGCCCGTCATGAAGTTCGGGCCGACCGCGACGTCGGGAGGACTTGTGGAAATCGCCATCTGGCGCAACGAGAGCGACGCTGGCCCCTTCTATTCCGTCAGCGTCCAGAGGTCTTTCGAGGTCGAGAACGAATGGAAGCGCACGAGCACGCTTACGAAGCACGATTTGCTGCCGGTGGCCGTCATGCTCCAGCAGGCGTGGTCCTGGATCTGCGAGCAGCAGTCGCGGGACCGCAAGGAGGAGTAGCGATGGACCCGCAAGCCGCTTGGGATGCAATGATGCTCGCGATCCCCGCAGACAGGTTCGACGAGGCGAGCGAGCACGCTGAGGCTCTGCACGAGTGGCTCCTCGGGGGCGGCTTCCCCCCCCGCCTCACGCGGGAGGAAGGCGACGATACGGGAACTCAACGCCTCGTCGGCCTGGCTGTCTGCCGGATGGTCATGGCCTTCGCAGACCAGCACGAAAGTGGCCTTGAGCAGTGATGCTCAGAACAGCCCCACGCCATCCGGTGTGGGGTTTTTTGCGACGAGCGCTCCTCACTCACCGAACTCGATTTCCCGCTGCACGAGCCTCAAGGCGGATATATGGCTCACACGCTGCAACGGTACCCTCTCGAAAGATTCCTGAATCGGGATGTTGATGCCGTGAACCGTTACGACGACAGGTTATCGCGTGGTGGTGACGCAAACAGCTCCTCGACACGCTTCCCAAACTCAGGGTGAGAACAAACATTTGCGAAATCGGGATCCCCGATCGGTGTTAACTGCTTCCACCCACCGAGTGCCTTGACTCTCTCTAACGCAGCGACGCATTCAGGGAGCATCCCCTGTAACGATCTGACGGCTGCAAGGCTGTAGTACGCAGCGGGGTTATCAGGTTTGATCGCTATCGACGCATCGAATGCTTCTGCGCCTCCCGATAGATCGCCGAGCTGAACGAGACAGACACCTCGGTCCCGAATCGTATCCGCGTCGTCGGGTGTAATCTCCAGAACCCGGTCGAATTGCTCCTTCGCGCCAACAAAGTCCTTTAATTCTCCGAGAGCAACTGCGTACTGCAGGCGCCCGGAAACGTTGCCTGGGTTTTCCTCAACCAGCCTGCAGTAGATGTCTGCGGACTCGGGCAGCCGTCCAGCTCGACGAAGGGTTAAGCCCAGGTTCGCGCGGTAGATCATCGAAGCAGCATCGCGTTTCACTGCCTCCCGGAAGCACGTGATGCCGCCTGTGAGATCGCCCAAGTTGCACAGCAGAACGCCCTTCTCGTTGAACTGTGCTGGCTCCTGGCAGCTCCGCTTGCGTATCCGCTTGATCGTCGCTTGCCTGACCTTCTCCGGAGTCAACTTGGCCAGAAACCGGTTTCCCACGTCAAGGACCGCGTATGCCACAGTCCGAACTTCCCACACAATTATATGAGCACCGCCAAGCGACGCCCCCATCTGCAGCAAATGACCGAACTTTTCCGGTACCGTCCAATCCACGTGCGCACCGCCGTTTTTCTCCGAGAACGTCTTGGCGATCTCGACCTTCGTGAACTCAGCCATTTGTCCGTCAGGTAAGCGATTCGCAACCGCGTGCATTTTGACGAACTCCCGAAGAGTCACGATGCGCGTTGGCCCCGGACCGGCGAGCGTCAATGTCTCGTGGATGCCAAACGCGTCCATCAGCTTGAGGAGCAGCGGCGTGTTGCTGCCCTCATCGGAGACGAGCAGGCGCAGCTTTGCCGCTACCTCGCCTATGTAATCGCTGTTCCGGTCGTCGAAGGCTTTCTTCGCGTAGTCGGCCAAGAGTCGCAGGTGCGTCTTCAACAATTCCAGCAATTCCGGTAGTTCCCGCGACGCCACAGCGTTCTCCCCCATTAGATGATGCCTAGACACGACTTACATTATACAGGTTCACGGCATAGTCCCTCCCACTACGTCCCGTCGTAGATCCAAACTCCAAAAAGCGATGTCCTGGCGACCGGCAGGATCGTCCTGATGCCCGGGGATGCGTGATTGGCGATGATGCTCAAGACCCCACGCTCCTATGCCTGCGGTCCTTCATGGCCGTTTGGTCCTTACTTCTGGCACTATCGCCCCGCTTGCTGGTGCGAGCACACGTCTGAGCGGTCTTTTCACACCAGCAAGGGGAGCGAAGCCATGCACGTGGACCCGGAAGACGGCGTCTGCCGTTCGTGCGGCGGGGAATTGGAGATCATCGACGCGGATGATGCGACGATGACGGTGGAGTGTGAGGAGTGCGGGGAGACCTACCTCGTGGAGCCGGATGCCTTCGGCGACGGCTGCATGACGTACTACGTGGGCTTCATGACCGGCCAGGAGCTGGGGGAGGGGAGTGATGATGCATAGAAACCGGCGTTGGTCGGTCTCTGCGGCCGGCTCTGCCGAAGAGCTTGCCCGGAACCTCACCGAGCACACCTGGTGCGGCTGCAACAGCTGGGAACTTGGCGGGTACTGGTTCCTGAACGACGCGACCTCCGCGGACGGCGCACAGGATTACGGCATTATCAAAATCGCCGGCCCCCGCGGGAAGCCAGTCCAGGTCGAGAGCATCACGTTCTCTTGGTGCGCCTCCGACAAGGCCCTCCAGCACGTCCGTGCGGCAATCGCCGGGCAAATCGACGCCTCGGAATTCGCCCACGATGTTGATCCAGTGATCGAAACGCCGGAGCAGCACGGCAGCTGCCACCTGTGCATGTGAGCAGGACGCTCAGCGACCCCGCACTGCAAGGTTTGGGGTTTCATGGACGTGTGGAGAGGACACTTAGGAAACGCAACGTTTGACACCCTACGCCATTGCATAGTTTGGTTCAATTGAGCCGGAGGCGGCTTCTTGTGCCAGGTAGCGACGCGAGCGCCCGGCGTGGAATACGCAAATCCGGACAAATTCTGCCAGATTCCAGAGAATAGAGATTCGACGGCGGGTTGCCCGTCAGCCAGGCTAGCATAGAATCCGAATGTTCATGCGTTCAGATAGGCCCGTTGAGGGAAGATTCATGGTGGTGATGGAACTGCGATGCCAAATCTGCGGAAGGCGTTTTGAGGCTGCGGTGCTGGATCCGGAAGACCGCGATGAGCGGGAGCGACCCAGTTCGCCAGTTCGGTGTCCGAACTGCGGCAGTAGCGAGATCCAACCAGTGCGGACTATTGGACGTGTGGCCAAGAAACGTGGTGAGGTGTTGCGACAGCGATGAGCAAAGACGTTTTTCTTTGTCACGCAAGCGAGGACAAAGCTGCAGTCGTGCGGCCGTTCGTCGCTGCCTGCGCAAACGCGGGGATCAGCTGCTGGGTCGATGAGGCAGAGATTCTATGGGGGGACAGCATCACCGCGAAGGTGAATGGGGGCATTGAGGCGGCCAAGTTCGTGGTCGTAGTCCTCAGCGAGGCGTCTGCCTCCAAGAACTGGCCAAAGCGGGAAATAAACGCCGTTTTGAACATGGAAGCGTCGTCCGGCGAAGTGAGAATCCTGCCGTTGCTGGTGGGCGACGCGGCGGGCCGCAAGAAGATCCTCAAGGCGTTGCCGCTCTTGAACGACAAATCCTATCTCGTTTGGGATGGCGATCCCAGCAAGGCGGTGGCCGAGCTTGCGAAGCGGCTTGGGAAACGGATTCCGCATCCAGAGACGGTGTCTGGCGGCGGCAGGCCAACAGGAACGTATCGGCCGCAAATAAAGAAGCGGTTTTCGGACCGCGATCGGGACCGGTTCCTGAAGGACGCATTCAATGCGGTAAGGGAATATTTTCGGCAAGCAGCTGAAGATCTGATCCGCCATCATTCGGAGATTGAGTGCGACGTCGAGGACGTGACCTCGCGAAAGTTCACCTGCAAAGCGTATGTGGACGGAAAACTGCAGTGCCAGTGCAAAATTTGGATCGGCGGCATGGTGCGGGAGGATGCGATTTGCTTCTCGGAAGGCTGGATGAACGCTGCGAACGATAATTCGTACAACGAGATCCTCACCGTGGTGGACGACGGCGAAGTTCTGTTCCTTAAGGCGACCATCGGATCAATGGGGAGCCGAGAAGAGCGGAAGGGAGAACCGAGGGATGTAGCTGAATCGCTCTGGAGGCGGTTTTGCAGAGGATTGGAGCAATAGCCTCTGTCGATGTCCAATGCTGGGATTTGGGACCGGCCGGAAGATTGCTAATCGCGGGGTTGGTAATCGCCCAGGTTTTGCCAAAAGCGAAACGGCATGAATGTTGATAAGCTTAGAGCGACGGTCGAATCTTACCGCGGCAGACTGAAAGAGAATTCTGGAAAGGTCTGTACGTCGAGCGAATCCGGGCCGGTGGGATGGGTTTGATCGATGCCCTTGTGAGCGCACTGGAAGCCCAAGAGAAACGGCTAATTGACATAGAGAAGAAGATCGCCGAAAAGCTGCCTTAGTTACTGGTCGGTTCGTCATTTTGCGAGGTTTCTTCGGCCAGGTCATCACCGGATTCAATGGCGGGGAGTTCTAGCGGCTCGATTCTGGGAAGTTTGGCGCCTACGATGCCGGACAGGTCCCCATAGAAGCCGCTGGTGTTTGTCACGGCTCGTTCGAGCTGTTTTTCCCGCTTGGCCCACATGAGCTGCATCGACCGCTTCTCTTTTTCGAGGTCCTTGCGCAACGCCATGAAGGCTTCGACGATGCCTTCGATTCGGTGACGAAAGTCAGCGCTGGAGAGGTAGTTGTACAGGATTTCGATCTTGCTCTGGCGGCCGTCGAGCGAACGCTTGGCGCTGTTCACGTCAATCAGTCCGGCCCGGAGAACCGACGCCAAGCCGAGAATGCAGGAGCGGTTGGTGACCCAGACGCCCTCGACGCAGTCGAACGTGCTTATGGCCTTGGGCAGGACTGTGCTGGCCAGGACGGCAACCTGGGCCTTGGCGGCGCGCTGGTCGTCACGCAGCTTTGGTAGCCAGCCGTCACTCCATGCCTTGGTCCTCTTCGATTCCCACAGAATCGTCCCGCAGACGGTGCCGGAGGAGTCCCGTACATGGTGAAGGACGTCCCCGCCGTGGACGCCTTTGGGGACGGGATCAATCGTATCGAAAGGGAAGGCCCGGCGCAGCATGTCTTCCAGTTCGACTTCCATGACTTCACCTTGGGCTTGCTGAGAACCTTGCTCGGCTTTGCGCTGGAGTTGTTCAATTTGCTTTTGCATGGAGGCAATTGTCTGCTCCTTCTCCAGGACCTTGAGCTTGAGGCCGTCTTCGGCTTCCCTCTTGGCTTTGTCGCGTTCTGTCGCGAGCGATTCCTGCACACGCTTCTCGACGGTCAGCTCCATCTCGCGCTTCGCATCGTCGAGCTCCCGCTGCTTACGCATGAGCTCGGCCTGGGCACTCTGGGCTTGGGCGAGCTTTTCGTCGCGCTCGCGGAGTACTTCTTGGAGTTCCTTGACTTCCTGGGCTTTGGTGTCGAGATCCTGCCCAAGCAATAGACGGGCTTTCTTCGCCTCCTCGGCGGCGATGCTCGGCCGCTGTTCGTTGAGTTTCTCGGCGATGTAGGCGTCGACGGCCTGCTTTTCCTTCAAGACGGCCGCCTGCTGCTCTCGAATGGCCGCCTCCCGCCCTGCGACCTCAGCCTCTTTGTCGGCGATGCGCTGTTCGTACTGCCTGCGGGTCGATTCGATGAGCGGCGCCGCCAGGGATTCCGTGAGCTTGATTTCGGCCTTGCATTTCGGGCAGGTGATGGTATCGGACATAACGTTGTGGGGGATGGATGGGTGCGATGACGCACGAAGTAGGAGAACGGCACAAGAAGGGCAACACCCGGATGTTTGTGGTCAGAGATTGGCGAAAACCGCTTCAAAAATCAATTCGAGCTCGGGCCGCTCGTTGCTTTGTCCGTCGTTAACGGATGCACAGAGGGCACGCGCGTCCTGTGGTGTGGAGACCTTCGTACAGGCTGACAGTGCCTTGGAAGGCTTGTCGGATCCGTCACACAGGGTCGGGTAGTAGTCCTCGATAGACCCTTTGGAGAGCACGCATACCCCGTGGTTGCGCAACGAAGCCAAGAGCGATTCTTTGGCAGTTCGGACGGTTGGATCGCTCGCGAGCACGACACTGCGTCGGAGATTCTGCTCTTCGGCAAAGAGCTGGCAGAACATGTGGCGCTTTTCCTCATTTGCGGTGCCTCCGTTAACCAAGCGCTCGGCGACGCTTTTGCATTGCTCGTACCTGTCTCGGAACGTCGACTTGGCGCAAAGGTCCTTCCGCTTCTCCGTTTTGATGTCATAGGAGCATGGTTTCGCTGCGATGATTTGATCAATCGAGGCCAACAGGTCGCTGCGCGGCTGGGCTGCATCCGTAGGGGCGCCGAGCTTTTCGTATTGGTCAATCAGGGCGTCGAGGTCGGCGATGATGCGCATACGATTCTTCGACTGCGGCGCGCTTACGCTACTTTGCTCGACGCACTGATACGGGCAGGCATCAACATGCGCGTAACGCGCGCGTATTCCTCCCGAAACCAATGGCGCCCGATCTGCTTTCTGAGCCCATTGACGCTTCGGTTGTGGCACCGCCCCAACCTTCGATCACTGCCGCACGGGCAGGGCCTCTTATTGGCATCGCGTCTCTTTTTTCCGGCGAGCCGGAGAAACTCCTCAGGACGCGTGGCAAAGTCAGCAGAGAACATTTCTGCAAGGTATTGACGGATGCCGTCGTCTCCGTGCGCCAGCTCACCGTACGGCATCCTGCCGTTCTTGAGGTAAAACGAATAGCCGTAGAGGTACGGAATGACGAAACGGTTCACGAACGTTGGGAGGGTCGGCGACAGGGTGAGCGCCAGGCGGACCGCCGTTGGCGCGCCGAGGCAGAGTTTTCCGCCGGGCAGCTTGTGATAACTCGCCGGAATTCGGCCCGCCGTCTCCCGGACGCTCGGAAGAACGCTGGGGAATCCGGGGTGCGCGCGCATCTCGACATCATACTGGTCCTCGATCGACTCGTTCTCGGGACCATTCACAACGAAGCGTAATGACCCGTTGAAAACAAGGTCGTCATTCCGTGACGGCAGGATCCGTAATCCGGAATGCTGGTCAAGGAGCGCCGCTACCCGCAGCTGCTCGTAACGTTGGTCGACTGACTTAGCCATGGCCGCCCCAAGGCTTCGCAGCCGAAGGAATAACGAATGCAGGGGCGAGGTTTGCGGCTACGGACGTCGAACTCAGTCCGTCTGCTCCCAAGATGCGTAGCTCCTGCCGGGTGGGTGACACGTCAAACGTCGCGTCAATCGCACTACGTATTTCCGACGTTCCCAGCAAGCGTGCGAGTCTCGCGAGGTCGCTCTTGACCATGTAGTACCAGTCCCTGAAGCTTTTCTCCAGGCGCTGGTTGCGGGACCATTTGTCCGCATAGTCCTCGGCAGGGTCGGCCGGGTTGGGGACCCGCGGACTGTCCGCCCGAACGAAGTTCGGCATCCTATCGACGATGCCCATGAGCGCAGTGGCGATGTCCGTCTCACCTTCGTACGCCCGTGCGGCCAGGTTCGTGATGATCATGGAGATCGGCGCAAGCTCCGGGCTCCGTCGAAACATCACGTCGCGGTGCCTCTTGAGGAGCTGGATGCTGCGCTGCAACGTGGTTTTCCATTCGTACGGCGGAACGTCCTCCAGGGTTGCGCGGAACTCGCTATCCGGCAGCTTGCGTCTTAGTCCAAGGGCCGCACGTTGCTCAAAAAACGCGGCAAAGCCGCGAGGGTTGCTGCTCGGCCAGTGCATCGTGATTTCCTCGTACTGCGGATGGCGGCGGTCTGTGATGGCGACGGCTCGCCGCGCCAATTCCTCAGTAACCCCCGCTTGCACAAGCCGTTGGATCAGGACCGCTTCCTCGGGAACGCATGGTAGCGTGTCCAAGTGGAAGCTCACCTCGTCGGCGTACCGAAGACGCCAGCATCGGTGGTGCTCCTCGACGGGTTTCAGCATGCCGTGTTCCCGGGCGTACGCTTTGATTTCCTCGCCGTAGAGTGTCTTGACCTGCTGCTGGGTCATCGTCAATTTACCCAGGGTCGTCAACAGGCAGACGTTGTCGAGATCGTATTCGTCGTCCTTATTGATCGGTCGGATGACCGTCCCGTACCGGAATGATCCTTGCGGCCGTATATCAGGCTTGCAGTGGCGCACGGCGGAGCTCTCCCGCTTGAGCCATTCGCCCAGCGATCTGTGCCGCGCCGCCGCCCTGTCGTAGAGCGACTTCGGAATATCAATGTGCTCGATGACGATTTCGAGCAATGTAGAAAGCCCATGTGAACTCCGTTCCATCGTCATGCTCCTAAGGGAATGGATAGTGCGGGGACAAAACCGCCGCGCGCGTTGACTTGGTCATACAGGTGCCACGGCATATGCGCTTTGGGCATTCGCACGCGGCCAAGCTCGACCGACGTCGATATGCCGGCAACCGGAAAGATGTGGAGAGGCGTTGTCTGCCCGTGGTGAGCCTTTATCCGATCGAGCAGGGCACGAATGACCGTGCGAAAGTCCGAGAGATGCTTACGGCTCTTGATCAGATCGGTATTGGGATGTGGGACCGTCACACGCCAAATCGCCACGTCCGGTCCGAGCACGGCCGTGATGCGTTCGTCGGTCACGGGAGCACTCAGCGCGAGCACAAGTACGGGGCTACCCTCGAAGGACGAGGGCTCTTCAACACGGAACGCCAACCGCGCAGCTCTGTCGGGCCAGTCCCATGTCTGTGGCTCACGATGCCGTTGGAAGACCTCGGCGTTGGTAATGTCGATCATCAGGGACCCCAGGAGGATCAGCAGCGGCTGTGGAGCCATCGCAAAGACCGAGAGGTGGTTCACTTCTCCTGAGTCGATCCGTTCCTTGACCCGCCGACGAAATTGCGTGGTCAGGTGCGCGGCTTCGAGTTCCCAGAAGCGCGGATTGCGGTCTGTGAACGAACTGTTGACCGTTCCGAGGAGGAGGGGATGATCGTTCGCCGGATATCGGAGCGGGAACAGCGCGTGTGCCGCTTCGGCAAAGTTCAACGGCGAGCTATGGTCTCCGACATTGGCGCCGTAGAGGACGATGTGGCTCTTTTTGCTTGGATGGATCCCCGTGACAATTTCGACTCGTCGTTCGTGCGACGCCTTCCACGCCTGGAGCAAGTGAGCCGTATAGCACCCCCCGTCTTTGGCTTTGTCGATTTTGCGATGGCACTCGTGGCAGACGAGGATCAAATTGTCGAAGTCGTTGAGCTTCTCTTTCGCGATCCCCGCGTTCCCCCGCGAACCTCCAGTGCTGAAGGCGTAAATGTGCGCCTTCTGGGCGATGTTTACCGGTTCCTGGGTAACGGAGGACTTCCAGAGCGGCTTGTTGCAGCCGGAGAATTCGCACCGTGCAGCCGCTCGTCCCCAGAGGAGCCGCTGGATTTCCTCGCTGATATGGCGAGTTACCTCGCGGAAGCTGCTGACGCCCCCGGCATCTCCTTTCGAGAGCTTGATTCTCTTGGCCGTCGGTCGTTTGGTTGCTGCGTCCATGGCAATTCAGTCCTGTACCGAGTTCTAACGTTTTCGTGCTAGCGTTGCGTTAGCTATAGCGAACATACCGATTCGCCGCACCGTAGTCAACTGCAGCGGACCGTAAAATTCGCTTTAACTGACGGATGTGATAGGGTAGGATTAGCTTTTCGATGGACCATTCACCAAAAGAGCCGGCCATGTCGCTAGCAGACCGATTGCGCAAGTTGCGTGAGGATAAGAAGATGTCGCTGGACGATGTCGCCGCAAGTGCCAAGATCTCGAAGACATATTTATGGGAGTTGGAGCGCGACGCCGAGGGCACCAAGAAGCCTTCCGCAGATGTCCTCCTGAGGATTGCTAACGCCCTTTCGACCACGCTTGCCGAACTTCTGTCGCTACCTTCGGTCCGGATTGATGATCGTGTCATTGAGCTTCCGCCGGCGCTCAAGCAGTTTCAGGAACGCATGGCTGCGCAGAATACGCCGCTCAGTACCGAGGATCTTCGTGATCTGGCAGTTACGAAGTTTCGGGGGGGCCAACCGCAAACGGCAGACGAATGGCATCAGCTCTATCTGCTTTTGGCCAGTGCTGCCCGGAGACGCCCATCGTGACGCAATCTCGTTCAACTCAGGCGCTCATTTTAGAGCTGGTGCGGTCTACCGGTGCGGTCGATGCAGCAGCTGCGATTCGGTTACGAGCTCGCGAACTCCTGGCCACGTACGTTGAAAAGTTCGGTGAGCCGGACAGGCCGATCAACGTAGACATTCTCGCGAGCCTGCAGGGGATTGTCCGTAGCGACGATTTGCCGTTCCACAGCGACGACGCTGAGCTCGTGCCAGACGGTACGGGAGGCGTGACGATGCGCGTGAACCCCGATCGCCCCGGAACGCGGAAGCGATTCAGCATCGCGCACGAGATCTCCCACACATTCTTCCCTGACTACACCAGGAAGGCGTGGTGTCGAACCGATGCGCGTTACCGTGATCGGAACAATCCAGAGGATTTCCTGGAGATGCTTTGCGACATAGGGGCTGCGGAACTACTCTTCCCCATGCCTTGGTTCTCCATGGATGCGGCCGGCGTTACCGGCGTTGCAGACCTTGTTCAACTGGCTAAGTCATATCACGCGTCCCGTGAAGCGACGTTGCGGCGGTATGTCGAGACTTCACCGGAGTCCGTCGCGGTCGCGTACTTTGGCTGGAAACTAAAGCCAACACAGAAAGCGACCGTGGGGCGCAAGGGGCAGGGCAATCTCTTGGGCCTGACACCCGAAGACGAGATACGCGATGCGATTCGGCTTCGGATCGAATACTCCATTGCAAGCGACGGATTCCAAAGGGATCGCTATTTCCTGCCGAAGGACAAGTCCGTCGAGAATGGGGGGCCTATTTACCAGGCCGCGGCCGGTGGTACGCCCGTTGAGGGTGAGGCCTTCCTCGACCTAGGCCAAGCAGCAGGCACATATGCAGTGTGGGCGGTTCCGCTCTGGACGCCAGATGACCGACTCGGAGCCAATGGAGAGAATGCAGTGGCGGCCGTCTTGCGGCCTATTGCGGTCCCGAAACCGGTGGTGCGGAAGAATGGACGCGATGACGGGCCGACGCTTTTCGATGGTATGTGACAGAGGGCGTTTGACTGCACCGAGCGGCTCGGGAGGCAGCGTGAGCGGCAATTACGCCGGGCAGCCGAAGCGCCGCTTGTGCTATGATGGCTCCGTCAAACCTCCCCTAAGACGGTCCAGTTTATGGCACGCAAGAAAGCAGCAAACAACAAGGGCAATGGGGCGAACCTCGGCTTCGAGGAGAAGCTGTGGGCAGCGGCCGACAAGCTGCGCGGACACATGGATGCAGCCGAGTACAAGCATGTCGTACTCGGCCTCATCTTCCTGAAGTACATCTCGGACGCGTTCCAGGAGCTGCACGACCGGCTGACGGATGATAAGGAGTGTGATCCCGAGGACCGCGACGAATACACGGCGGAGAACGTTTTCTGGGTGCCGAAGGACGCTCGATGGGCGAAGCTGCAGGCGGCAGCAAAACAACCCACTATCGGCAAGCTGATCGACGACGCGATGGTCGCGATCGAGAAGGATAACCCGACGCTCAAAGGCGTGCTTCCGAAGGACTATGCCCGACCGAGTCTGGACAAAACCAGGCTGGGGGAATTGATCGACCTGGTCGGAAAGATCGGCCTCGGTGACGCCGAGAGCCGTGCCAAGGACATTCTCGGCCGCGTCTACGAGTACTTCCTCGGCAAGTTCGCAAGCGCCGAGGGCAAGGGTGGAGGCGAGTTCTACACTCCGCAGTCCGTGGTTAAGCTCTTGGTGGAGATGATCGAGCCGTACAAAGGGCGGATCTACGACCCCTGCTGCGGCTCGGGCGGCATGTTCGTGCAGAGCGAGAAATTCGTTCTCGCGCACGGCGGTCGTGTGGGAGATCTCTCGATTTACGGGCAGGAGAGCAACAACACGACGTGGCGCCTGTGCAAGATGAACCTCGCGATCCGCGGGATCGAGGGCAACATCGGCCCACACAACGCCGACACGTTCCACAGCGACCTGCACAAAGACCTCAAGGCGGACTATATCCTCGCCAATCCGCCGTTCAATATCAGCGACTGGGGCGGTGAGCGGCTCCGTGAGGATGTTCGGTGGAAGTCTGGTATGCCTCCCGTGGGTAACGCCAACTTTGCCTGGGTGCAGCACATGGTGCATCACCTCGCGCCCTCCGGCATCGCGGGGTTCGTGCTCGCGAACGGTTCGATGTCTAGCAACCAGTCGGGCGAAGGAGATATCCGGCGGCAGATCATCGAGCACGACATGGTGGATTGCATGATCGCTATGCCCGGTCAGCTCTTCTACACCACGCAGATTCCGGTGTGCCTCTGGTTCCTCGCACGAGCCAAGAAGAACGGCAAGTTCCGCGACCGGCGCGGCCAAACGCTTTTCATCGACGCTCGTAAACTCGGACAACTCGTCGACCGCACGCATCGAGAACTGACCGAGGAAGAGATCGCCCGAATCGGCAAAACCTACCACGCCTGGAGGGGCGAGAAGGTCGCGGGCAAGTACGCCGATATTGCGGGCTTCTGCAAAAGCGCAACGACTGAGGAGATCACGGGCCACGGATTCGTACTCACACCGGGCCGCTACGTCGGGGCCGAGGAAGCCGAGGATGACGGCGAACCGTTCGGCGACAAAATGCAGCGGCTCACGAACACGCTGGCCGGGCAGTTCAAGGAGTCCGCAAGACTTGAGAAAGCGATCATGAAGAACCTCGCCAGCCTCGGCTTCTCCCCCAAGGAGCCAACATGAAGGACAATTTGCCGACCCCGGCTCCCGAACCCTCTGGCCAGGTCCTTCTGTACCAGTCCGCAGACGGAACCACCCGCATTGAGGTGCGGATGGAAGGCGACACCGTCTGGCTCACGCAGGCCGCCATGGCGGAGCTGTTCCAGACCACACCGCAGAATATAACCATCCACGTCAAAGGGATTTACGACGATGGTGAGCTCCGGGAGGCGGCAACTTGTAAGCAATACTTACAAGTTCGCGACGAGGGCGATCGCCTCGTCCAACGCAGCCTCAAGCACTACAGTCTGGAGGTTATCCTCTCCGTCGGCTACCGCGTCCGCTCCCCACGCGGCACGCAGTTTCGCATCTGGGCCACAGAGCGGCTCCGCGAATATCTCGTGAAGGGGTTCACAATGGACGACGACCGGCTTAAACGGGCCGGGGGCGGCGACTACTTCGAGGAACTCCTGGGCCGTATCCGCGACATCCGCTCATCCGAGCGGGTCTTCTGGCGCAAGGTGCTCGACATCTATGCCACGAGCATCGACTACGACCCGAGCGCCGAGGCGTCGCTGCTGTTATTCAAGACGGTGCAGAACAAGATGCATTGGGCCGCTCACGGTCACACGGCCGCCGAGGTTATCCACCGCCGCGCCGATGCGACACAACCCAACATGGGCCTCACCACGTGGACCGGCGACCGACCGCGGAAGGCGGAGGTCAGCATCGCCAAGAACTACCTCAATGAGGCAGAGATCGACGCGCTCAATCGCATCGTGACCGCGTACCTGGAGTTTGCCGAGTTGCAGGCGATGAACCGCCGGGCTATGCACATGGCCGACTGGATCGCCAAACTCGACGATTTCCTCCGCCTGAGTGATCGCGACATCCTCACCCATGCTGGCAGGATTTCGCACGAAGATGCGGTCACCAAGGCCGAAATCGAGTTTGAGAGATTCCGCCAGGTACAAGCCGCGCTGCCGCAGCCGGTGGACCAGCACTTCGAGCAGGCGCTCGATGAGTTGAAGCGAATCGAGCATCAGAAGCCGCCGAAACCAGAAAAGGAGGCGAAGAAGAACCCCACAAAGAAAAAATCGAAGCCGCCACGTTCCGGGGAAGACGCATGAAGACTGCCTCTTGGGACATCGTACAACTCGGGGACGTCGCCGATGACGTTACCGTCGGTTACGTCGGACCGATGGCGACGGAGTATGTTCCGTTCGGAATCCCGTTCCTTCGTTCAAAGAACGTTCTTCAGTACCATATCAGCTACGAAGATATTCGATACATCAGTCCCGAGTTTCACGAACGGCTGAAGAAATCATCCCTGACGCCCGGTGACGTTGTGATTGTGCGCACTGGGAAGCCTGGAACAACCGCCGTGATTCCTGAAAGCCTCCCTATAGCGAACTGTTCCGACGTTGTCATTGTTCGGCCTGGATCGAAAGTGAATTCGCGATTTCTGGCGTACTACTTCAACGTCGTCGCAACCCATCATGTCGATTCCCACTTGGTTGGGGCCGTACAGCAACATTTCAACGTGGAGTCTGCTCGCAAACTACAAATCCCGTTGCCGCCCCGAAGAGAGCAAGACCGTATCGCTCACATTGCTGGAGACCTCGACGACAAGATCGAACTGAACCGGCGGATGAACGATACCCTGGAGGCGATGGCGAGGGCACTCTTCCAGAGTTGGTTCATTGATTTCGACCCCGTCCACGCCAAGGCCGCCGTCCGCCGCGACCGCCCCAAATGGACCAACTCCCAGGTCTCCCGCTCTGCCTTACCAGACCTCACACCGGAGATTGCCGAACTGTTCCCTGATAGCTTCGAGGATTCCGCCCTTGGTCCGATTCCGGCGGGGTGGCGAGCCACCAGCGTTCCTGAAGCAATCGAGGTGAATCCGCTTCGATCTCTCCGGAAGGGGGCAGTTGCGCCATACCTGGAGATGTCGAACATGCCCACTCGATCGGCACGGGCGACAGCTTGGGAAGATCGACCGTTTGGCTCCGGCACCAAGTTCATCAATGGTGATACGCTCGTCGCTCGAATCACGCCGTGTCTGGAAAACGGCAAGACAGCATACGTTGACTTCCTGCAGGATGGCCGGGTGGGGGCCGGATCAACGGAGTACATTGTACTTCGTCCCAAGCCACCGCTGCCCACCACCTTCGCCTACTATCTCGCTCGGAACGAAGACTTTCGGCAACATTTGATCACCAACATGACCGGTACCTCCGGTCGTCAGCGTGCCCCGGCCGACTGCCTCAACTCCTACGGTCTCGTCGTCCCGCCCGAAAACATTGTCGTCCACTTTGGTGTTTTCACGCAAAGAGGATTTGAGCAGATGAAGGCCAACGACGAGAAATCCAGAGAACTTGCCGCAGCTCGCGACGCGCTGCTGCCGAGGCTGCTGTCGGGCGAATTGCCAATATCTGTTTCGCATTCTCCAGAAGGCCGCCCATGATCGAAGTTTTCCCAAGACTATTTGTCGGGAGCGAACACGACTACGAAAAAGTGGTCCGCCATCAGGCCGGCTGGTCGGTAGTTCACGCCTGCAAGGAGCCGTACCACCGCAATGCGCTCGGCTACTCCGGTCGCGCCGCCCCCAAGGATCATCCTGAATACCTGATCGCAAGACGTGGCGATCGTCTCATCCTCAACCTTGTAGACGCGCCGGACCCTGCCTACATTCCCAAAGAAATAATCGACGCTGCCGTCCAATTCATCGAGGCACGGCTGACACACGGAAAGCGAGTTCTTGTTCACTGCAACGAGGGCTATTCCCGCGGACCATCCATCGTTTTCCTTTATCTTGTGTCACGGACGAGTTGCTTGGCCAATCATGGCCTCGACGGGGCGCTCCGTTCCTTTCAATCGCTCTATCCAAAGTTCAATCCCAAATCGGGTATGAGTGGCTTTATCCGCGCGCACTATGAGAACTACTGCCGGAATTCAACCCAATAACTTGCTACGACCGCCCGCAGGATCACATGAAGTTCAAGATCAGCATTCCGATGGATGAGAACGGCCTGACCGGGCGCGAATGTCCGGTCAAGGAATGCCTTGGGTACTTCAAGATCAAGTTTGGAACAGGCCTGAAAGGCGATAATGTGCCGTGTGTCTGCCCATACTGCGGGCATCGCGGCCCCCACGACACGTTCTGGACCCAGGAGCAGTTGGAGTATGCGAAGTCCATCGCCATGCGAAAAGCGAAGGACTGGGTGGTTCGGGAACTCAAGAAGCACGAATTCAACATCCCGGCCCGCGGCGCGTTCGGAATCGGGATTAGCATGCAGGTGAAACCGGGTTCTCCCCATCCCATTCGCTACTACCGCGAGAAGAAGCTGGAAACGGAGGTGACCTGTTTAGGCTGCACGCTTCAGTACGCCATCTACGGCGTGTTCGGATACTGCCCCGACTGCGGCGTCCACAATTCTTTCCAGATCCTTCGGAAGAACCTGGAGTTGGCGGCGAAGGAGCTGCAGTTGGCGGACACGGTCGAGGGCGATCTGAAGGCGCACCTCGTCGGCGACGCGCTGGAAAACGCGGTTTCCGCCTTCGATGGTTTCGGACGGGAAGCATCCGCGGCGCATCGGCAGTTGTCTTCTCAGCCTCAGAAGGCAGCCGCCCTTTCATTCCAAAATCTCGCTAATGCAGACGGCCACGTTCGTGCCCTCTTCGGCGTCAGCCTGAGCGACGGCGTCACCGCTGACGAATGGAGACTGCTTGTACGGTGTTTCCAGAAACGTCATTTGCTCGCTCACAAAATGGGTGTTATTGATGAGAAGTACGTCGCATCGACGCATGATCCAACTGCGCGGGTTGGGAGAAAGGTTGTGATTGACTCTGTGGAGGTGTCGTCGCTCCTTGCCGCCGTTGGCAAGCTCGGAGAATACCTCAGCCGCCGTCTCACAGGCTTGGCGCAGTCGGCGGTTAAATCTTCTACCGGTGCCACAGGGCCCGATACTGTACAATCATGAACGTGTTTGCAGAATCCACCGTCGAAGAAGCCGTACTGGAGTGGGCCGAAGGCCTGCAGTACGGCGTGCTGCACGGGCCCGTCATCGCACCAGGGGAGCCTGCGGCCGAGCGGGATTCCTACGCCGAGGTACTCCTTGCGGACCGACTCCGGAATGCTCTGGCGAAGCTGAACCCAAAGATTCCAGTGGACGCGCTCGACGAGGCATTCCGCAAGGTGATCCGCACGGAGACGCCGAACCTCTTCGAGAATAACCGCCGTTTTCACCGGATGCTCATCGACGGCATCAATGTCGAGTACCACGCCGATGGCCGTATCGTGCATGACAAGGCTTGGCTCGTCGATTTCGAGCATCCGGACGAGAACGACTGGCTGGCGGTAAACCAGTACAGCGTTACGGAAGGTAAGCGGACGCGGCGGCCGGACGTAGTGCTGTTCGTCAACGGCCTACCCCTCGTTGTGATCGAACTCAAGAACGCTGCCGACGAGGACGCTACGACGCTGAAGGCCTTCAAGCAGCTTCAGACCTACAAGCACGAACTCCCGACCCTCCTCACGTACAACGTCGCCCTCGTGGTCAGCGACGGCATGACCGCCCAGATCGGCACGCTGACCGGCGATTGGGAGTGGTTCATGCCCTGGCGCACCATTGACGGCAGCAAGATCGCCGTCAAGGGGCTACCCGAACTGGAGGCGCTCTTCCGCGGCGTCTTCGACCGTGCCCGCTTCCTCGACCTGGTGCGCCATTTCATTGTCTTCGAGGTCGACGGCGACAAGATCACGAAGAAAATGGCCGGCTACCACCAGTTCCACGCGGTGAATAAAGCCGTCGATTCCACGCTCGATGCGGTCTCGCCTAAGGGCGACCGCCGCGTGGGCGTCGTCTGGCACACGCAAGGGAGCGGTAAGAGCCTTACGATGGCCTTCTACGCGGGCAAGGTGA
>CAIPEB010000477.1 GCA_903863885.1 uncultured Planctomycetaceae bacterium
GCACTTCATCGAAGTCATGACCTGCCCGGGCGGATGCATCGCCGGAGGCGGCCAGCCGGCCAGCACCGATCTGGACGCTGTCCGAAAACGCATGCAGGGACTGTACGAACTGGATCGCCACGAGACAATTCGCACTTCGCACAACAACGCCTCGGTCAAGCGGCTGTACGACGAGTTCCTGGGCAAGCCTCTGGGCCATGCCAGCCACGAACTGTTGCACACACACTACGCCGCTCGGGAGATGTCGGCTTAGTGCTAACAGTCTGGAGTCCGGAGTCCGGAGTCCGGAGCGGACAACCGATAACTAGCACAACGATCTCGCAACTCGACACGGGTGGACAAGCCCGAAACAGTCCGGAGTCCGGAGTCCGGAGCGGACAACCGATAAGCAGCACAACGATCTCGCAACTCGACACGGGTGGACAAGCCACCCGTGCCACCCAGAATACTTACTGACTACCGACTACCCCGTCATGGCCACCAGCTACATCACCACGGTCAAGGAACGCTGCCGCATGTGTTACACATGCGTGCGAGAATGTCCGGCCAAGGCGATCCGCGTGGCCACGGGCCAGGCCGAAGTGCTGGGCGAACGGTGCATCGCGTGCGGCAACTGCGTGCGGGTCTGTTCGCAGGATGCCAAACAGGTTCGCAACTCGATAAACGACCTGGAGGCACTTCTGGTTTCCGGACGCCGCGTGGCGGCCTGCCTGGCGCCGAGTTTTCCCGCGGCTTTCCCCGACATTCCTTTCGAACAGATCGTGGGAATGCTGCGGACCCTGGGATGCGACCTCGTGCTGGAAGTGAGCTTCGGCGCCGACATGGTCGCTCGCGAGTATCGCCGACTGCTCGGCACGACGAACGGACATCGTTACATCGGCACCACTTGCCCGGCGGTGATCAGCTACGTCGAGAAATACCATCCGGAAATGGTCGGCTCGCTGGCACCCATCGTTTCGCCGATGGTGGCGACCTCGCGAATGGCGAAGAAGATCTACGGGGACGACCTGGCCATCGTGTTCATCGGGCCGTGCATCGCCAAGAAGGCCGAGGCAGCCAGCCGGCATGTCGAGGGCGACGTGGATGTGGTTCTCACCTTCGAGGAACTGCAGCAGCTCTTTGAGAACCGCTATCTGAGTCCCGACCGCGTGGAACCCTCCGCGTTTGATCCGCCCTACGGCGGCGCGGGCGGAGTGTTTCCGATTGGCCGCGGCCTGCTTCAGGCGGCGAACATCGAAGAAGACCTCACGAACGGCGAGGTGGTAGCCACGCAGGGCCGAGCTCAGGTGCTCGACGCCATCCGCGAGTTTGCCGATGGGGACCTGGGCGCGAAGCTGCTGGAAGCTCTCTGCTGCGAAGGCTGCATCGCCGGCGCGGGCATTCGCAACACGCTGCCGCTCTTCAGCCGCCGCCGACTTGTTCGGCGATATGTCTGCGGCCGCCTGGAGTCGCTCGATCAGCGGCATTTTCACGAGAATCTGTTCAAGGCCGAACAAGTGGACCTGTCGCGCGAGTTCGAAGCCGACGACCAGCGCATACCAGCCCCGGCCGCGGACAAGCTGCGCGAAGTCATGGCACGCATGGGCAAGGAGTCGCCCAAGGATGAGTTGAACTGCGGGGCCTGCGGGTACGACACGTGCCACGAACACGCCGTGGCGATCTGCAAGGGCCTCGCGGAAAACGCAATGTGCCTGCCGCACACGATCGTCCAGCTGCGCAAAGCGGTGCGCGAAGTCGAGGAGTCAAATCGGCAACTGGCAGAAGCCCAGGATGCCCTGATGCAGTCCGAGAAACTGGCCAGCGTGGGGCAGTTGGCGGCGGGCATCGCGCACGAGGTGAATAATCCTCTGGGCATCGTGCTGATGTACTCCCACCTGCTGCTGGATGCGTGCCCGAATGACAGTGCCCTGCGCGAGGATCTGACGATGATCACCGAGCAGGCGGATCGCTGCAAGAAGATCGTGGCCGGTCTGCTGCACTTCGCCCGACAAAACAAGGTGATCCGCTCCCCTTCCGACATCCGCGACCTGGTCGATCGTTCGCTGCGGGCAATCCACCTGGACGACAACATCGAGGTCCGCGTGGAACATCACCTGGACGATCCGATCGCCGAGGTTGATCGCGATCAGATCGTGCAAGTGCTGACGAACCTGGTTTCCAACGCTGCGGCCGCGATGGAACACGGCGGCGTGCTGACGGTCCAGACCAGCGGCAACGCCGATCGCGTCGTCCTCCGCGTTTCCGACACCGGAACTGGAATCCCCGAAGAAAACCTGAAGAAGATCTTCGATCCGTTCTTTACCACCAAACCGATGGGCAAGGGTACCGGACTCGGCCTCGCTGTGACCTACGGGATCGTCAAGGTGCACTGCGGCGACATCCGCGTCCAATCGCAGGCCAACCCTGGCGCCGGCCCGACGGGGACGACCTTTACCGTGAGCCTGCCTCGCCGAGAATAGCCCGCTGAAATAGACAAAGTTCCTATTCGCTCCGCGAAAAGCTCCACGACGGAACATCCGACGTGCTTTCGCCGGGCGGAAGCCGACACAGCCACGAAAATCCTCAGAAAGTGTTTCAAAATTCACACTCCCCCTGGGGAGAGCCGGCCGGCAGGGCCGGAGAGGGGGCGATGGCGCTCCCCGGGCGTTTTCGCCTCCGACGCTCCCGCATTTCGGGAACGGTGAACTGGATTTTTCAGACTCGTACGCAGAGAAACAGAACCAAGTACCGACATCCGCTGCCAACAGCCTTCAACGCTCCACCCTCGTCAGGAGACAACGATGAGCAATAATCCCACAAAACGCCGAGTGCTGCTGGTCGATGACGACAGCGATTTCCTGTGGCAGCAGAAGGTACAACTCGAAGCGGCCGGTTTTGAAGTGTCCACTGCGGTAGGCGAGACGGAAGCCAAGGAGAGACTCGCCGAATGCCCGCCCGACTTGGCCGTGCTGGACGTGATGATGGACAACCCCGACACGGGTTTCACATTGTGCTATTACATTCGCAAGCACGCGCCTAAGATTCCAATAATCCTTGTCACGTCGATTGTCAGCGAGACGGGTCTGGATTTTGCTCTGGCCAGCGAGAGCGATCGGGCCTGGATTCGTGCCGACGCGTTGCTGGCCAAGCCGATCCGTTTCGAGCAACTCCGGCGCGAGATTGACCGGTTGCTGCCGCATGAAACGGCAGCGACGGCTGAAGCCCACTGAGTGAAAGACGGCTCCTATGGATATCCTGCGGGTCCTGGTGACTGATGACGAACTCGGCATGCGACTGGGCGTGGTCCGTACGCTGCGCGGTTTCACCGTAAGGGTGCCGGACGTCGAGGAAGTCATCGGTTTCGAGGTAGAAGAAGCGGAAAACGGCGAAGCGGCCCTCGAAATAATCCGCCGGTCGCCGCCGCAGATTCTGTTTCTCGATCACAAAATGCCCGGCATCAGCGGTCTGGAAGTGCTCGAAGCGACCCGGGATCTGCAGTCCGAGATGCTGACCATCATGATCACGGCCTACGCATCGATCGAGACTGCGGTTCAGGCCACCAAGAGCGGCGCTTATGATTTTCTGGCCAAGCCGTTCACGCCTGACGAGTTGAGGAACACGATCCGCAAGGCCGCCACTCGACTTGCGTTGGCCAAACAGGCCCGGAAACTGGCCGAGGAGAAACGACAGGTCAGGTTCCAGTTCATCCGCGTGCTGGGGCACGAACTGAAAGCGCCGCTCAATGCGGTCGAGGGATACCTGCGGATGCTGCAGGAAGGGCAACTGGGAGAGAAACTGTCCGCATACACGGAAGCGGTGGATCGCAGCCTTGTGCGAATTGAAGGCATGCGGAAGCTCGTAGCAGATCTCCTCGACGTGACTCACATCGAGTCGGGCCAGCGCCAGCGCAGCCTCGAGTCCGTCGATGTGGTCCAGATCGCGGGGCGGGTTCTCGAGACCTTCGCTCCGGATGCGGCGGCCAGGAAAATCGACATCGTCTTGAACGCACCCGGTCCGGTTCGGCTCACAGCCGATCGCGGCGAGATCGAGATGATCCTGAACAATCTGATCTCGAATGCCGTCAAGTACAATCGCGACGGCGGCCGAGTGGACGTGCAACTGGCCCATCAATCCGAGCGAGTGACGATTTCGGTCAGCGATACGGGGATCGGTCTGGCAACCGAAGAGGCGGCCCGACTGTTCGGCGAGTTCGTCCGGATCCGCAACGACAAGACTCGGAACATCCTCGGCAGTGGTCTCGGACTTTCGATCGTAAAGAAGCTGGCGAGCCTCTACGGTGGCGACGCAACCGTGGTCAGCGAGGCCGGTGCCGGCAGCACGTTCACCGTAACGCTGAATGACCAGCCTACCGCCGCGTCGGCGTCGCCGGCACGCACGCTGCCCGGCGATTCGTCTCCGCGAGCCGACTGCGAAAACCCCGCCGTGGCCTGAAGCGCCGGCCCGAAGCTGAGTGCCCTGTCGCAAGAACATCCGGAAGATGCAGCCCGACTCTTGCGCCGATACATCCCCGTGCCGGATGCGTGCCAACAGGAGAGCCCCGATGTCCCCGTTGATCGACATGAATTCCCTCAGCAATCTCGCGTGCGATTTCATCGACGACGCGTATCTCGAAAGCCTGCTGGACGTCCCCGCTGAGGCCTCCGAGGTGCGCGAAATCATCGCAAAGAGCCTTGCCAAGCAACCGCTGACCGTGGCGGAAACGGCCGTGCTGCTCAACGCCGACTCGCCCGAGCTTGTCGAGGAGATCTTTGCCGCCGCCCGGCAGTTGAAGCGGGATGTCTACGGAAACCGCATTGTGCTCTTTGCGCCGCTTTACGTCGGCAACCTGTGCGTGAACGATTGCAGCTATTGCGGCTTTCGCAGCGGGAACAAAGCCGCCATTCGCCGGACTCTCAGCGGGACCGAAGTGCGTGCCCAGGTTTCTGCCATGGTTGGCAAAGGGCACAAGCGGTTGATTGTGGTGTTCGGAGAACATTCCCGGTATTCGGCGGATTTCATTGCCGATACGGTGCGCGAGATCTACTCCGTGAAGGACGGCCACGGCCAGATTCGCCGCGTGAACGTGAACGCTGCACCGCTGGACAACCAGGGTTTCCGCACGGTGAAGGAAGCGGGCATCGGCACCTACCAGATCTTTCAGGAAACCTATCATCACGCCGCGTACGCCGAAGTCCATCCTGCGGGCACGCGGAAAGGCGACTACCTGTGGCGGCTGGACGCGCTCGACCGCGCCTACGAGAGCGGTTGCGACGACGTGGGGATCGGAGCACTTTTCGGGCTGCATGACTGGCGATTCGAAGTGCTGGGACTCGTGAGCCACTCGCGGCATCTGATGGACAAATTCAACTGCGGACCGCATACGATCAGTTTTCCGCGGTTGCGGCCCGCCTCAGGCGTTCAACTCGACGAGCGCTGGCAGGTGACGGACGATCAGTTCAAGCGGCTCGTGGCCATCCTGCGGCTGAGCGTCCCGTACACCGGAATGATCCTGACGGCTCGCGAACCGGCGCACGTGCGGCAGGAATTGCTGGGCTTCGGCGTATCGCAGATTGACGCCGGGAGCCGGCTCGAACTGGGTGGATATACCGAGGCCGGCGATGCTCAGCAGCAGGTGTGCGAGCGGGAGCAATTCGAATTGGGCGATGTGCGATCGCTGGATGAAGTGGTCCGCCAGCTGCTGGCCGACGGATACATCCCCAGCTTCTGCACCGCCTGTTATCGGCTCGGACGCACGGGCGAACAGTTCATGGAATTCGCGATTCCCGGGTTTATCGAGCGACTGTGCACGCCCAACGCGTTGTCCACACTGCAGGAATTCCTGGTCGACTACGCTTCACCAGCGACTCGCCGGATCGGCGAGCAGGTGATTCAGCAGAGTCTGGCTGTCATGCCCGACGGCGTGCGAAAGGAAGAACTGCAGCGGCGACTGCAGCGGATCATCACCACTCCCGACCGCGATCTGTACTGCTGAGCCGGTCGACGCGGCGTCAGTGACGTGCTGCAAAATCCGCTCTCCCCGCGGGGAAAGCCGGCCCGGCAGGACCGGAGAGGGAGCACTTGCCCTCCCCGGACGCCATCTCGTCCGACCCTCCCGCATTGCGCTGCCTGCACCACACAGGAGGGTGGACTGGGCTTTTCAAGCACGTTCTTAGTGATGAATTACTGAGGTCTCACTAAGACTTCTTGGAAGACGCGAAGCGACGGTGTGAGCGGGACTTGTATGCCTTCCGCGAATCGACGCGGCGGGTCGAAGCGGCCACCGACTTCGGACTCACAAACGAGCCCAGATCGAGCCCGTCGCCTTCAGGCAGGGTCCTTCGAATCAGTCGCTGAATGGCTTTGAGCTGGAACCGCTCTTCCTGGTCGCAGAATGAGATTGCGCAGCCTTTGACGCCGGCCCGCCCGGTTCGTCCGATGCGGTGGACGTAGGTTTCCGCCTCCTGCGGCATGTCGTAGTTGAGCACATGCGAGATGCCAATGACGTCGATGCCTCGGGCCGCTACGTCGGTCGCCACGAGAATCGGCGTATGGTTGGACCGGAAATCGGCCAGCGTGCGTTGACGCACGGACTGGCTCTTGTCGCCGTGCAGTGCGGCTGCGCGGAAACCGGCCTGGCTGAGATGCTTCACAACTCGATCGGCTCCTCGCCGAGTGCGGGTGAACACGAGTGCCCGGGTGAGTTCGCAATTCGACAGGAACTTGGTCAGCACCTTCGCCTTGTGCTCCCGCGGCACAAAGTAGACGGACTGATCGATTAGCTGCGATACGTCTTCGGTCGGAACGACGCTGATCCTCTGCGGATCGCGGAGAATCGACGAAGCCAGTTCTTCAATGGCCTCCGGCAAAGTAGCCGAAAACAGAAGCGTCTGCCGGTCATTCCGCAGCTTGGCGATCACGCGGCGGAC
>CAIPEB010000478.1 GCA_903863885.1 uncultured Planctomycetaceae bacterium
CTACAACGACTATATCGGTCCCCATCCCAACCTGCGCGTGCTCGCGCCGAATGTTCGCTATTTCGTCGATCACGGCGCGGTCGGTCTGTTCGCGGAAGGGGAGGGCGACGACTTCTCAGAACTCAAGAACTGGCTGCTGATGCGGTTGATGTGGGAGCCGCACCTCGACGGAGAGAAGTTGATCGACGAGTTCCTGCGCGGCTACTACGGTGAAGCGGTCGCGCCGCTGATCAGGCAATACTGGGATGTGCTGATCGCCAGAGCTGAAGCCGTGAAGATCTACCTCGGCTGCTTCGGCGTCGATTCCGCCAAGTGGATCGACCTCGAGACGCTCAACCGAGTCACCGAACTCATGAATCGGGCAGTTGAAACGGCCGGAAAATCCTATGGTCCCGAATCCCCTGAATTGAGGCGACTGCGTAAATCCAAGATGGGAATCGACCACGTCTGGTTGAGCCGGTACTATCCGCTGCGCCGCGAAGCCCGCGAGAGAAAGCTGCCGTTTCTGGGCCCCGCGGATCCCGCTCAGGCGACTGAGGAATTCACACAAGCCTGCAGACAGTTCAAGACTCCGGCCGCCGTAATATCGCAGGAAGATCAATTCGCCGCCTATCTCGAGGGCCTCAAAGCCAAATTCATCGCCCAGAAGAACCCGCCCGAGATCTGCAAGGGTCTGCCCGAGGACAGCTGGATCGTCCTAGACGCTCAGTCGTTCAGCAACGTGGAAAATGCCGCGACGATCGTCGATGATCCCAAAGGCTGGAATGGCAGGAGCGTCCGGATGGGCACCAAGGTGGACTGGAATACTCAGTCCAATCCGGCCTTGCGGGGGAACTACCGCCTGCTCGCCTCGCTCCGTTGCGAAGGAACGCTCAAAGACGGCGCGATCGGCTCCTGGGGCGTTTACGATACGGAAGCCAGGAAGCTGCTGAAAGCCATGACGCTAAGCCCCGCGGATTTCGCGGCCGAAGATGGTTCGTTCGACAAGAGCTTCCGGTGGATTGACCTCGGAGTTGTCGATTTCGTCCCCAGCGCGTACTTCTATTTCGCCCACGCGCACAGTCCGCTGCTGGAGGCCATCTTCGTGGATCGAGTCGTGCTCATCGCCGCAGAGCCGGGTGCATCCGACAAGTAGCTCTCCGGGAACAAGGCCACGGACTACCGTGCCCGCTCCTGCGGATTCGCTTTCTGGATCATTTGACGCGATTGCTTCATCAACTCTCTGGTCTTGGCGCCGCTCTGCGTGAACTGCAGCGCCACGGGCCCGATCACCACGATCGCGCACGCCAGGAAGAGGCAGAAGATGTTAGGCATGAGCATCCAGAAGCCGAGCCGGTTTGCTCGGGCTTCGGCATCCTGGCGCATCGTGCTGCGAAAGCTGTTGGCGATTTCTCGCAAGGCCATACTGATATCCGTTCCCAATCGCTGCGACTGGGTGAGGATTCTGACGACGTGAGTCACATGGGGGACCTGAACTCGATCCGCGAACTTCCTGAGCGCGAGATCGAGATTGCCGATCCCCGCCTGGATCGTGACGAGTTCGAGTTCCGACGCCAGTACCGGGTGCGCCGACTTCAACTCGCGCGACACCCACTTCAGGGCCGAGGCGAGGTCCTGTCCGGCTCCGAGTGACATCGCGATCATGTCCACGGCAACCGGCAGGCCGCGTTCAATTTCAGATCGCCTCCGCCGCACCTGCCAGGTCAGGTAAGCGTACGGAGTGCTGAATGCGAGACCGGCAAGCACAGCGACCGCGATCAGCGTCGCGACCATCCACCTGGCGGGAACGAACAAGGCCAAGAGCAACCCGGCGACAACAAACAGCCCGACCGACAGGTTGCGGTGGTACGCGTAGTCGATCTGTGCCGTCGGCCGGTAGTATCCGGCGGCCAGCAGCTCTTTGCGGACTGTTTCCCGGCGGAATTGGAAGGCCGGGACCGTCGAAGCGATAATCTCGCGAAACTCGGCATCGCCGGCGTCGGTCAGTTCCAGTCCGTGGTCCTGCATCACGCGGTCAACGGCTCGTTGACCGCGGACGACGCGATACCACATCACCAGAGCAATGCCGGTCGAGGCCACCAGCAGTATCTGCAGCCAACTTGTCGGGCTCACGTTCCGCCTCTCATTCTTCTACTCGAAGCAGGGACCACAGCCAGCAGGCGCCGATGACTTCCAGCAGCAGCGAGATGCCGAAGAGTACCCAGCCCTGGGTGGAATTGAAGAACGTCTCGAGGTACGCCTTATTCACGAAATAGTAAATGACGAAAATCGCCGGGTAAGCGATGACCATGGCAATCGCACTGAGTCGCCCCATCGCCGAGGCCGACCGAACGAAGCCGCGGAATTGATTCCGGGCCCGAATGCTCGACGCCACCTGTTCCAGCAGAAACGGCAGATCTCCGCCGGTGGTGGACTGGAGCGCGATCACCGAAACGAGCACATCGAATTGCGGATTCGCAAGCCGCTGGCCCACGCCGCGCAGCGATTGGACGAGCGGAATGCCCATGTTCATCCGCTGCACTGCGAGATTCAGTTCCTGCGACAGTGCGCCGGGCACGTTGGCCACGTAGTCGGCAATTGCCTGCGTGAGCGTCAGGCCCGCTTTGACTGACTGCTGCAAGAGGTAGACGCAGTCGGGGAGTTCCTGCTCGATCGCCCTCTGCCAGTAGCGGTGCATCGCCGCGAGCACCGCGATCGGGATGGCCATGCCCGCTGCAAAGGCAAGCAGGGCGGCCCAATCCGGTCCGTTGAGCAGCACCACGACCAGCGCAGCCGACAAGGCGACAAGCAGGATCATTCCCGCAGCCTGTGCGACCGTCAGCGGATAGATGCTGCGTTCAATCATCCGATTGAATGACGTGTCGATCTGCCTCACAACCCCGGGAGTATCGTCCGCGGCCGCAAGTTCGGCGACGGCTTCGCCGGGAGGAAGACTGTCGGTTACCAGACGGACCGAGCGGCGCCGCCTCACCGTCGCGACAATCAGGGTCGCGGCAACCAGCACGAGGTTGACGACGAGCGCTGCGGTGAGCACGTCAAAACCGGCCGCACCGTGTTGGGAAATCCACTCGTTCATTCGCGATGCTCCCGGGACGGGCGCGAGGGGCTGTCATCCGAGTTCTGCAGCATCCGATCTCGGAAGATTCCCTCCGGAAGATCGCAGCCCGCCAACTGCAGTTGGGACAGAAACCGCGGCACGACGCCGGTGCAGCGGAACTGGCCGACGGCCTGCCCTTCGCGTTCAGTCGCCTGTTGAAACACGAATATGTCGCGTACGGAGTAGTCTCCGTTCCGCCTGCGCAGGATTTCCGATACTCCCACCACGCGGCGCCGGCCGCCTCGCAGTCTGGCGACCTGGATGGCCAACCGGATTCCGAGTGCGATGTGGCGGCGGATCGAGTCGATCGGCAGTTCCAGCTTGGCCATCGTCACCATCATTTCCAGCCGAGCCAGCGCGTCCCGCGTGCTGTTGGCGTGAATGGTGGTCATCGAACCTTCGTGGCCCGTATTCATGGCCTGGAGCATGTCGAGTGCCTCGGCTCCGCGCACTTCGCCGATGATGATCCGATCCGGGCGCATGCGGAGGCTGTTGCGAACCAACTGGCGGGTCGTGACCTCCCCCGTCCCGTCAAGGCTCGGCGCCCGCGTCTCCAACCGGACGACGTGCGGACGCTGCAGCCGCAACTCGGCCGAATCCTCGATCGTCACCAGTCGTTCGCGAAGCGGAATGAAGCGGGAAAGACAGTTCAGCAGGGTTGTCTTGCCGGCGCCCGTGCCGCCCGAGATGATGACGCCGAGCCTCGCATGTACTGCCGCTTTGAGCAGCAGGACGACTTCATTGGGCAATGTGCCGTTGGCCAGCAGGTCCTCGATCTGGTGGCGTACACCGAACCGGCGAACGGACAGAACGGGACCGTCCAGCGCTAATGGCGGAACGATCGCGTTCACGCGAGATCCGTCAGCCATCCGTGCGTCCACCATCGGCGACGACTGGTCAATGCGCCGGCCGACCCGTGCCGCGATTCGCTGAATCACCTGCATCACATGAGCGTCGTCGGCAAAGCAGACGTCGGTCAACTGCAGGTTTCCGTCCCGCTCGACATACACTTCGCGGGGACCGTTGACCATGATCTCGGTGACCGTCGAGTCGTTCATGAACGCTTCGATCGGCCCGGTCCCGAATGCTTCGGCGAGGATGTCCTCAATGACGGCTTCTTTGTTCGCTTCGTCGGCGTACGCTTTGTTCGACGCCACGATGCGCTGGGCGACGGTGCGCAGCTCCTGCCGCACCCGATCTTCGCTCCATTTCGACACGCGCGACAAATCGATGGCCTCGATGATCTCGCGGTGCAGTTCGTTCTTCCGCGACTGGTAGCGTGTAGTCGCCTCGGCCGACGATTGGAGTGTTTGATTCGACACGCGAAACCTCGCCCGTTGCTGTTCAGGATCCCGTGAAAATACCCCCGCTCGCATTGGCCCGCGAGCGTCAGTACACCATTCGGCCTTTGCGGATATACGGATTGTGTTCGGCGATCACTGCGCCCGCGACGATCGATGTCGGTTCATGGACCATGCAGGGCTGCAGAAGAAAACTGACCGGCGTTGTCGCGTTGCCCGCATCGACCGACACGACGCGTGCGGCCACAAAGTTCACCACAATCACGTGGCCGGCCGCTGCGCCCGTGACACGATACAGCGGCCAGATTCTCGGTTGGGCGCTGTCGCGCAAATCGGCAAGCACCGTGGCCAGGTCCGGGTCGCCCGACGTCGTGGAGATGCTCCCCTGGATCGGCACTTCCGCACCCGACAACAACTCTCCTCCCGACAAAGCCAGGTCGCCGACGGCAACGCCGTCGCTGCACTGTCGCAGGAAATCGGCGAGTGCGGACGAACCGATTGCCAGCGGGACCGCGTTCTCGCCGCACACCAGCGTCACTTCAGGAAGGCCGTCGCTGCCCGATTCAAAGTGGGCGGAAGTTCCCGGCACGAACTCCCAGTTGTCAATCCCGACGTCGGGCCGAACCTGGTACTGCCACGATATCGGATTGCTTCCCGGAAGATCGGACAGAATCGCCAGCGGCACCAACGGGACCGCTCGCCCCGAAACGGGCCGAAAGCCGCTGATCCTGTCATCCAGCGCTGCAATGCACCCGGCCGCGACATCGGGTGTGGGCACGTGCAGATACCCGAAGGAGTCCCTTCCGGGCAGGGTCCCGCGAGAACGGGATTGCTCGCCGATGACCCGCACCGCATTCACGTTCAATAACTCAACCGCCCCGGGCGCCGCGTTCAGCGGCAGGAACTCGCGATTCGTAAAATCAAAGCTCCCGAAAACGACATCGTCTCCGTAATGACCGGGGGCGCCCTGCTGGATCAGCAGCGTCTGTCCGTTCGCCGGATTCAACACGCCGTACTGAACCGCCGTTGCCAGCGAACTGTCCAAAAGCGGGGGGACCGCTGCCGAATCGCCGAGCAGTCGCGAATCGCTGACGAGGTCTTGAACGGCCGCCAGCGCGCAGGCGTCAACACTATTCTGCAGTTCCAGACGCAGGAGAAGAAACCGCGTCTTCTCGATCGCGAACATCGCCACCAGCGCAACGATCGACATCGTACCCAGCAGCACGATGGATGCTCTGCCGGAACGACCCCGATCGCCGTACTCCCCCAATTGAATCGCCGCCGTGCTTCCGTTCATTGCGAGCCCTGGTTGGTGCTGCTCTTGGTCCTCGAAGTGATTTCCTGCTGTCGCCGCAATTGCTCAGTGACCGTTCCGCGCGGAGCCGCATTGCTTTCGCCCGATTTCGCAGCGGGCGGATCAAAGCGATAGTGCCGGCGGACACCCTGACGGGAGGCATCTGATGAAGGTGACGCGGGCCGGTCGAATACCTGGTCGTCGGCTCGATCCACTCCGACAACTTTCTCGATCCGAATGGGCGGAACCGGCTCTGCCACGACGATCGGCTGCAGCCCGAAGACCTCCTCGAGATCCGCGTCGCCGATCGAATAGTGATCCTCGACGACCTGCTTGATCTTTGCGACTTCCTGATCGGCGATGCCCTGGGCCGCCCAGTCTACCGCGGCGCCCGGAACCTTGGACGAGTCCTCCAGCCGCTTTTCCCGCGCCGCCTCGAGTGCCTGGAGATCCGATTCCGGAAGAACCGACAGTGTCAGTTGCCCCTTCAGCGTCGTGTAGTTGATCAGCGCCGACCGGTACGGGTTCGCTTCCAGAGTAAAGGGGATGGGCTCGCCCTTGTTTTCGGGGCGGAACAGAGGCAGTGTCGTGTCGCGTTTCATGATGACTCGAACACCTCGCGCAATGACCGCCGTCCGCACGGTCGGTTCCGCGCCCGGAGTTCCGTCGGACACGGCGGTGGTCAATGACACGTCAACCCAGTCACTTGTGGTAATCTGACCGCCCTGGCATTGCTCAGCCGGCAGCGAGACGGTGACGGGGCGCATGCCGGGTGCCAGCCGCTCGCGGAGCCGCTCAGGATTGGTGTCGACAACGTCCTTGCGACGAATCACCTCCCCGGCCTCGATTGCCCGCGAAGTGACTCGTTGTGCCACAGACCACAGGCTCGGCGGAAAGAAACTGTCCGGCTCCTGCTTGAACAACTGCAGTTCCGTGGCGGACATCGCACGCACTTCGACAAAGTGCGAGTCAATGGCAACCCCCTCCGGCAAGCGGCGCAGCGCAGCAATCACCTGGGGTTGAGGCGGTGCCGCGACTTGCGTCTGCTTGTCAAACAACCCCAGCGTTCGTGCCACGACTGCTCCAGCCAGCGTCAGAAACACGAGAACGACTAACACGAATAAGATGCCAGCTCGCATGATTCTTCTCCGCCCGACTCACCGAAGGCGATCACCCTCTTGGGGACAGCTGTAACCTGTTAGTTAATTGCCTGATTGGCCCGCTACTCCATCCGCATGACCGACTGGACCGTCATCCCCCTGGCGAACCACGGCAGAGAGACTGTCGGAGTGCTCGCCGCCGGCAGACGGATCGTCACTACAACCGTTGCCTGCGACACGCCCGAAACGCCCGCGTCGAGGTAATCCACTGTGATTTCCGCGATCTGGCTGAGCGTGACGCCAATGGCCGTCTCGATGAACTGCTGAACCTCGGCCGGAGTGGAACCGGTTGCGGCCAGCCTTGCTCCCTCCTTGCATGCGGAAGCAAGCGTTTGACGCGCCGACAGCGTCTGGCTCATCCCGACCGCACAAATGACCAGCAACATCGCCAACGGCAAGGCAAACAAGAGTTCAATCGCCAGGGTGCCGCGACGCGGGTCAGCAGTCGTTTGGCGGCGATGACTCGCGAGATGGTTCAATTTGCGTCGCACGGGAGGAATCCGGTTTGGGTGCAGCGATTCGCAGGTCGGAACGCAGATCCCACAGCAGAATTATGCCGGTGGCAAGAAATAGCGGAAATGAATAACTGACGCGGCGCTTTCGTTTCTTGGCATTCAGCGCGTCGGTTCCGGTTGTATGTTTTGGCGGGGATTCATCAGCCTTTTCCCTGCGCCTGAATAATCCAATGATCAGGATCAGAGCAATGACAATCTGCGAGGCGACCAGAATTCGGACGGACTCGATCGGTCCGACAAACGCTCCGATCCCGGCAAACAGTTTCACATCTCCGCCGCCGCACGCCCGCAGCAACCAGAGAATAAAGAACATCACAAACGCCAGCGCAAAGCCAGCCAGAGAGAAGAGCAGTCCGTCGACTGCACCTACCACAACACCCCGCGGCGAGAGAAAGTACACCGGCATCCCCTGGGCGCCGAGAAATGCGCCGCGACAGAGGCTCACCAACGGCCCGAGCACCCAGAGCGAAATAGACAGCCACTTGGGGATTTTCAGAGTCCGCCAGTCAATAACGGCCGCGGGCAACAGCAGTCCCAGCAGCAGGAGCCAAAAGGCCCACGCGGACAACGGTCCGGGAAATTGCAGATGCCCCATCGCCGCGAATCCCTGCGCAACCGCGAGCTCTTAATGATCAAAAGACTCTGGACCCATGCCCGGATTCCCATTCCGGGATCACATCGCCGTGGTCAATCCGCCAACGAATGACAGCCTGACCGAGAAGCGAAAGCCGCCGAACGTCCAGATAATGGTGCGATACACGTCCTGCGCGGACGGACGCATTAGAAGTTTCGGATCGAGCGCTGCAGTCGGTGAATTCTTAGCACGTGTCGTGCCGCATATCAGTGACGGGCCGCGCGCGTTGGAAGTCCTGGGATAAGTGAAGCGATTCTGCGGCCAAGAACGACAAAAGCCGCCGGATGCTCTCCAGCGGCTTGTGACAATCGATCGGACTCTTTCGGCCCTGACAGGTCAGGCTGCGGATTCGACAAGAACATCGATCACCGATGGAATCGCCGGCGGAACTAGAACCGGGGGCACCAACAGGCCCGGGGTGTCGATCGTCATGCTGCCATCGGTCGTGGCGATACCGGGCTTTGACAAACCCTGGAATGTGTAGCCTTGCGACAGGGCCAGCACAGCATTTCCCAATTCGGTCAGTTCCGTTACGACTGCGTCGCGGACGCCCACGTAACCGGTGATCAAACCGATCACGATGATTGTGACGAGGAACAGCCATTCGATGGCCAGAATCGCGCCGTCATCGTCGCTCCAGAACCTCCTCCACACCGATGCCTGAGTCGTCTTCATTGCAGCAATCCCCTCTCCTGGGCCACCTGCCCGAAACTTCTGCCAACCCCAAATTGTTTCGCCTACCCCCAAAAGGGTCTTATGACTTTCACACTATTCAGCACTTTAAAAGAACGCAAGGAAATTCCCATGAACCGCCCATTTTCACAGCATCTCTGTAAGCGCAAACAATCACCCCCAAGGCCATCTACCAAACACCCCGCTAGGGGTATGTCCATACAGGATACTGCCTGAAATCACATGCCGGCGACTGAATAAGGCAATCAGGATCAATCATTGCAACCGATGTTAGTGCTACAGATTACCGAAGCTGCATATTGGGCATGCCAGGTGGAACCGGAGCATTCGGGGCAGCCAACCCGGTTACTTACGATGAAAATAAAATTCCTTTCGCTTGTCGTGGCAATCTGCGCATTGCTGGGCACAACGGCGGCGGCTCAGACAACCAGAGAACTGCGTTCGGCTGCGCATCCGCAGGCTCAGCTTCCAACGCCAGCCATTGCACCCTCATCCGCAATCATCCAACCGACATCCGCCGCTGTTCCAACCGGCGAAATCGTGCCTTCTCGTGACCCGCTGGGCGAATCTGCGCGGACACGGGCGCTGCCGATCAGTTCCGTTCCGCGACCGACGCCCGAGATACTTCAGAAATTCGGACGGTTTGTAGATCGCACCATCGATCCGGAAGAGGTGCTCGAATTACTGAAGGGACGCGCGCGTACCATAGTTCTCAAGCAATTCCCGGTTCGTTATCAGATTGGCGACGACAAGATCGCTGCCGCTTCCTTTGTCCAACCGAACCAACTCACCGTGCTGGGCAAAGAAGTTGGCGCAACGGTCCTGAATCTCTGGTTCGAGAATAAGGAGCAGCCGGGCGACGAAATTCTGTTGAGCTATCTCGTCCGGGTCCTGCCGGATCCCGAAGCGGGCCTGCGTCTCGAACAGATCTACAGAGCTTTGGAGGAAGAGATCAACCGCAACTTCCCGGACAGTGTCGTGCACTTGTCGATCGTCGGGGATCGCGTGGTGGTCCAGGGTCAGGCCCACGACGTGGAGCAGGCAACGCAAATACTGCGACTCGTCAGCCAGTGCATGCCGGACTCAGACCAGAACTGCCAACAGAACGGTGCCAACACCGCCTGCGGCGGCTACGGGCCGGCCGGTGGGGATGCGATGTTTGGCGGCAACGGCCTCGGGGGGTTCGGCGGATACGGCTCGGGCTTCCTCGACGGCTTCCGCAGCCAGGTTGGCGTGGACGCTCTGCAGATCAACTCGCGAATCGTCAATCTGCTGAGAGTTCCCGGCGAACAGCAGGTGATGCTGAAAGTCACGGTCGCAGACGTCAGTCGCAAGGCCTTGCGGTCGATCGGAGCGAATCTCGAGATCGGCGACATGGTGGACAGCTCCGTCAATTTCTTCACGATGCTGCCGACCAACGTGACCGGCGGAAATCTGCTCGTCAATCGGGGCGACTTCCGCCTGGCCCTGAACGCTCTGAGAACGCTTGGCCTGGCTCGCACGCTGGCTGAGCCCAACCTCGTGACGATGAACGGGCAACCGGCCACCTTCCACGCCGGAAACATGTTCCCGACACAGGTACTGAGCGGTTACACGGCTTCCGGACTGCAGGGGACGATCTTCAATCCGATCGGCGTGCAGTTGATGTTCCTCCCGGTCATCACAGACAAGGACCGCATCCGCCTGACGATCAACTCGTCGGTCAGCAAGATCGACCAGGAGAATTTCAACGATACGGGGAATCCGACTCTCGAGCAGAGGGGATTTTCCACGATTGTCGAGCTTCGCGACGGCGAGACGCTGGCCGTGGCCGGGCTGATTCACAACACGTTTACCTCCGATTCCGACCGCGTGCCGTGGCTGGGCGATGTTCCCGTGATCGGACGGGCATTCGCTTCGGACGTCACGGAGCTTCAGGAACGCGAGCTGATCATCCTGGTGACGCCGCAGTTAGTAGCTCCCTGGCCCGCCGGCTCCCAGACGCCGCCCGTGGCCGGTTTCGACATGGTCGAGCCGTCCGATGTTGAGTTCTATCTGCTCGGCCGAATTGAAAGCCATTGTGCGCAAGACTACCGATCCACAGTCCCGATGGACATCAAACGGATGCAATCGTTCCGAAACGTTCAGCAGCAGGTCATCATCGGGCCGTCGGGCTACAGCGATGGACAGTGACGTTGAACGGATTTCGCGGAGATTGTCCCTTTAATGGATTCAGGCTCAGAAATGGCTCGTTCTTTACTAAACCCCGCCGTGGCGTACTTGTTCGGAATCGCAGCCTGCCTGCTGTTTCCAGGCTGCTCGAGTTTCCATCATTGGTATTGCCGCGGATGCGACGCATGTGCGCACCGGACGCCGGCCGCTTCGACGATACAGATGTACGAGGACGGACAGACGGCCCGTGCCGATCTGAGTCGGTTCGTGATCAACCAGCACGAATGGTACAAGGGCGGCGACGAACTAGGCCCTGCGGGAACGCAGCATCTGGACAAGATCATTGCCACCGTTGCCGCGACTTCGCCGCAGCCCGTGTCCGGCGGGCCCGGGATTTCCCCCTGCGTCGGCCCCGATTTCCTGCTGGTGCTTGAGCCTCAACAGGTGTTTATTGAAAAGGACCAGTCACTGGATGAGGCGACTGCCGCCGCCAAAGAACTTGACGAACGGCGCCGCACCCGTCTTGTCACCCATCTTGCGTCAGCGGGGATTGACGATGCCGAGCAGCGAGTCCTCATCGCAGTTCCGACCGCCGAAGGACTGCACGGCGTCGATTCGCCGGTCATCTACGAGCGGCTGAACGGCGACACGTTCGGCGGACTCCGGGCCAGCGGGCTTGGACAGTTCGGCGCCGGAGGTCTTGGCGGTTTCGGCGGAGGAGGCTTCTTCTGAACCACCTGAGCGGCCCCGGCGAACGGCCTGGCCCGTCCCGCGCCAGCACCCAACCGTCCCTGCACAGACGTCGAAACACAGCACGACAACCAGAAACAACTCCGCCAGATCCCCGCAACTGCACATCCTTTTTCTTTCTGAAATCCGTGACGGCAGGCATGTGTTTGCTTGAGGTCGGGTCGCGCCCGTGCCGAACTAATAGATCACGCAACCGTGAAGATCTGCCCGGCAGGCACAATCCGTAGCGGCAGGCCGGGCCGTTCTTCTTATGACATCTGCTTCCTGTCGCGATCAGATCATGAACCAGGCGACACGTCATCGGGGAGACGCGGCGTGATCCGCAGATTCTGGCTTGCCCCCATTTGCTTGGCGCTGGCATGTACGAGCGGCTGTGCCGGACTTCTCGGCAGCAAGTCGACTGAGTCCGTGGATTTGCCCGCCTCACAGTCTGCACAGGCCTGCCTGGCGACCGCTCGCGAACTGGCTCACCAGGGGCGTGACGCCGAAGCGATCGAGATGTACCAGCGCGCCCGCCGGTTCGATCCGAAAACCAAGGGAGTCGCGAGGCGACTGGCAGTGCTTTACGACAAGCAGGCCAACGTCGAGGCGGCCCAGCACGAATTCCAACTGGCCTTTGAAGAAAGCCCGCGTGACGCGGAACTCTGGAACGATTTCGGGTATTACCAGTATCAACACCAGCGATTCCAGGAAGCCGAACAGGCGTTCCGCAAGGCACTGGAACTGAAGCCTGAACTTTCGCGTGCCAAAATCAACCTCGGCCTCGCCCTGGGAGAACAGCGAAGGTACGACGAGAGCTTCGAGACCTTCCGCTGTGTAATCAGCGAATCGGCCGCTCGTCACAACGTGGGAATTATGCAATTGCGACACGGCGAGATCAACGCCGCGGAGCTGTCGCTGCAGAATGCACTGGCGATCGAACCCAAGCTCGCGCAACCGCAGAACGTGCTCAACTGGCTGAACGACCAGAGGGCAGCGGGACCGGCGCAATCGGCGCACCCGCAGTCAGGTCCTGGCGGTGTCTACGCGACGACATTGGCGGCGACCGCCCCGGTGCCTCCGAACAACGTCATGCCGCCCATGCCGGCGACTACCTGCGGCTATAGCGCGCCGGTCGCCGCTCCTCCGGAACCGCAGGCTCTCATTCGCCGTTTTCCTCAATAACCGCGAATTGAATTGCTCAGTGCATCGGGAAAGAAAAGAGGCTTCCGAACTTGGATGCCGGAAGCCTCCGAACAATGCCACTGAGAAGCGGAGCGGACTCACGCTTCTTCAACGATCTTCCAACCGATTGCGTCCGCCAAAGCAAACACCGGTTGCTTGATGTCGCCGTAGAACGTCACCCGGTGCCAGCCCCATTGATCCCACATCGAAAACAGCTTTTCGATATCGCCCACCGGTTCCGCCCCGATCTTCGTCCGACAGGCACGGTCGTCCGGATCGTTGGCGACCGTCTTGCCCTGGTGGAACAGAATCTCCTTGCGTTCCGGCGTAATCTCCAGGGTTGTCGTCATATACCCGACGGGAAGCACCGATCGAACGGATGCCCCCTGGCGATCTTCCGAATGCGTAAGAATCTGGAACGGGTTCGCTTCACCCTTCGGCCCGAACGCCCGGTTCGACGCAACACAGTGCGCGTAGATGATCTGCCGCTTCGATGTGTCGATCACCGGGTCGGAAATATATCCTGGCCGGCCCTGAGTCAGCGTCGTCATGGCGACCATCGTGGCCGTCGAGCGAACATCGCACTCACATGCGCCGACCAGTCCTTCGTTCAACAGTTCGTGGAACCCAAGGCACGGATAAGCGTGGATGTGTCCGCCGTAGAAACCGCCCAGGCAGTTCACCGTGATCGCGTTGGCGCCGTGCTTCTTCAAGACCTCCTTCATGGCTTTAAACATTTCTCGCATATTATTCTTGGGAATCTTACTAACGATAGAGAGCGGA
>CAIPEB010000479.1 GCA_903863885.1 uncultured Planctomycetaceae bacterium
GCAGCATCGGGCCGTTCTGGAACATGGATCGCGGATCGAAGCCTTGTCTTCCCGAGAACGTCTGTTCGGCGATCTTCATCCGCCGGAGCATGTTGAGCTGATGTCCGTGATCCACGTGCGACAGTTCATGGGCGACTACTCCGACGAGAGTCGCCTCGCTTTCGGCCGAGTCAAGCATGCCTCGAAAAAAGACCAGCGTCCCGCCCGGGAAGCACTTGGCCTCAAGGGGGTTGGCTTCCGCGATGTAGATCTGCCACGACGAGTAGCGTTCGGCGTGTTCCATGACCGGTTGGACGCAGCCGACCAGACGCCTCAGGTAGTCAACGTCTTTGCCGCGCGAGGTCACGGTGACGTCATTACGGCGCAGTTCCGCGAGGAATGCCTGGGCAACGCGGTTGCCAAAGGCGCGTTCCTCGGCGAGCGACAATTCGGTGCGTTCGAGCTTCTCGCGATCGGCATCCGAATCGGCACCGAAGAACTGCTCGAAAAAACCGGCAGGATCGTTAAACTTGCGAAAGTCCCACGGCGGCGATTCCATGAGCAGATCCGGAGGGGATTCTGCCGATCGTTGAGGGATGCCCACGACTGCTGAAGCGGTCAGCAGGAGAGGCAGGCATGCTGAGGCGAAGCGAGCTTTTTTCATGGAATGCCCTGGCCGGTTCGACCTTGAAGAATGTCCGGGGTCGCCGTCGCGAATTCGTGCCTGTCCATTGTAGGGCCGGATCGAGTGGCCGTCGCCTCCCGTGGCCTTGACGCTGCATGTGGGCGGGACCTACGATTCGCATTCTAAACCGTGAGTGGATTGCAGTTTGGGGCGATGCCATGGAAACGACATGCGTAGCGCTGGTGGGAATGGGCACGGTAGGTACCGGAGTGGCCCGCCTTCTGCTGGAACAAGGCGACCGATTATCTCGGCCGGCCGGGTGTCGCCTGCGGCTCAAGCACATTGTGGACGTGGATGTGGCACGTTCGCGTCCTTTGGCGATTCCGCCCGGCGTTCTGACCAATGATCTGGACCGGGTGTTGAACGACTCGGAAGTCAAAGCTGTGGTACAGCTGATTGGCGGGATCGAGCCGGAACGCACGATCATGCTGAAGCTGCTTGAGAGCGGTAAAGACATCGTGACCGCGAACAAGGCGCTGCTCGCAGAGCACGGCCCCGAGTTGTTCGACTTTGCGCGGCGCCACGGACGCTCGATTGCATTTGATGCGGCGGTTGCGGGCGGGATTCCGATCATCACGAATCTGGCACAGTGCCTGTCCGCCAACCAGATTCTCTCGTTGCGGGGGATTCTCAACGGAACGAGCAATTTCATCATTTCCCAGATGGAGGAGCGAGGAGCAGAATACGGCGATGCCGTGGCCGAGGCCCAGCGCCGCGGGTTCGCCGAGGCCAATCCGGCGATGGATGTCAACGGCTCGGACGCCGCGCAGAAACTGTCGATTCTGGCCCACCTGGCTTTTGGTGCTCAGATTTCCTGGCGGGACATTCCGCGAGTCGGCATCGATGAACTCCAGGTGGCCGACCTTCGCTATGCAAGAGAATTGGGCTACCGGATCAAACTGCTGGCCGTCGCCCAACTGGTGGAGGGAGCGCTGGAAGTGCATGTCTCGCCGACGCTGGTTCGATCGGGACTGCCGCTGTCCGAGGTACGGGAGGCAAACAACGCGATCTCGGTGGTTGGAGATGCGGTGGGACGGGTTTTCTTCCACGGGCCCGGTGCCGGCCAGATGCCGACTGCCTCGGCGGTTGTCGCCGACTTGATAGACACGGTCGTCGGGCGGACTCGCATAACGTTCCGAACGCTTGAGTTGTGGTCGTCCCGGGCGCCGCGAGTACCGGCCTGCGATCATACGCGAGTCATGGGGCGTTATTATCTGCGGTTCATGGTTGATGATCATCCGGGCGTGCTGGCCGATATCGCCGGGATACTTGGCCAACAGAAGATATCGATCGCGTCGGTGATCCAGCACGAGCCTGAAGAGGAATCGGCGAGCCCGACGCGCGTCGTGCCGCTGGTGATCATGACGCACTCAGCCAACGAGGGGGCGGCCGCATCGGCGCTGAAGGAGATCGACAAGCTGCAGAGCGTTCGTGAAAAGAGTGTGCGCATGCGTGTCCTGGACTGAAGGATCGGGAGGGGAGCGGATGCCCGCTGCGACGGGCACCGAGCAAAAAATGAAATATGCCATTATCATTCCGGACGGCTGCGCGGACGAACCCCAGGCGTCGCTTGACGGGAAGACTCCGCTGGAGGCGGCTCGTCTCCCGGCGATGGACGAGATTGCCCGTGCGGGAGTAGTGGGCCGCGCTGACAACGTGCCCGAGAGTCTGCCGCCGGGGTCGGATGTGGCCACTCTGAGTCTCCTGGGGTACGATCCGAACCGCAATTTCACCGGCCGCGCGCCGCTGGAAGCCGCTGCCCAGGGCATCACGCTCGGACCGGGTGACTGGGCGATTCGCTGCAATCTTGTGACCATCGAAGATCAGGTGATGCGGGACTTCACGGCCGGGCATATCTCAACGGCCGAGGCGGCATCGCTGATGGCAAGTGCCCAGACACAGCTGGGTGGCGGGCCGTTTGAGTTTCGAGCCGGCGTCAGCTACCGCAATCTCGTGATCTATCGCGGTCCGGAAGGCTCGCCGCCGTTTTCCAGGGACACGCGAACGACTCCGCCCCACGACCTGACCGACCGCTGCGTGGCCGACGATTTTCCCAGAGGGCCCGGCAGCGATCTGTTGAACGAACTGATGAACCACAGCGAAGCGGTCTTTGCCGATCACCCGGTAAACCGGAAACGGGCGGCGGCCGGACAACCGCTAGCTACTCATTTCTGGCTGTGGGGACTCGGCAGCGCCCCGCACCTGCCGACCTTTGCCGAGACGTACGGCAAGACAGGCAAGATGATTACGGCGGTGGACCTGCTGCGAGGATTGGCGGCCCTCATGGGCTGGCACTGCATCGAAGTCCCCGGAGCCACCGGTTACCTCGATACCGACTACCGCGCCAAGGGGCGCTATGCCGTGGAAGCAATTCCTTCAACCGATGTGATCTGCGTCCATATCGAGGCGCCCGACGAAGCTTCACACGAGGGAGACGCTGCTGCCAAGATCAAGTCGCTCGAGCAAATCGACGAGTGGATCGTTCGGCCGGTCCTCGAGGCGCTGAAGGAACAGGGAGAATACCGCATACTGGTTTCGCCCGATCATCCGACACCCGTGCGGACCAAGACGCACAGCCACGGATACGTACCCTTCGCAGTCGCCGGTTCCGGCATTCCATCCGACGCAGCGATGACTTACGATGAGCCCACAGCTGGTCGGTCCGGTCTGGTTTTCGACGAGGGCTGGAAGCTGATGCGGTGGTTCTTGGGCTGAGAACGTGTTTGAAAAATCCGGTTCACCCTCCCGCGGCGCAGGAGGGTCGGACGCGATCGCGTCCGTGGAATGCCGACTCTCCGCAAGGAGAGCGTGAGTTTTGAAACACGTTCTGAGGTTCCGGGGTTTTGCTCCGGGCGTCGTCATTCAGCCCGGTTGAAAAAGGGTAGGGCAGTTGAATCCGTGGAGTGCGTCGCGGCGTTCTTGTGCGTTGCGAGTCGTTTACCTCTTATAGCAGGATGTCCGGCAATGGCCTTGATCGTACAGAAGTTTGGCGGGACGAGTGTTGCAGACAGCAAGAAGATCCTTGCGGCGGCTCGCAAGGCCATACGGGCTCAGCAGCAGGGAAATCAGGTCGTGATGGTGGTCAGCGCAATGGGCCACAGCACGGACGAACTGATCGACCTGGCGCACCAGATTACAGATCGGCCCGAAGCCCGGGAAATGGACATGTTGTTGTCCACCGGCGAACAGGTCAGCGTGGCGCTGATGGCGATGGCCATCCACTCGCTGGGCCACAAGGCGGTCAGCCTCACCGGCGCTCAGATCGGTATTCGCACGGACAGCAAGCACACCAAGGCCCGCATTCGCTCGATTTCAACTGACCGCGTGCAGCGGCTGCTCGATGCAGGCAACATCGTGATCGCGGCCGGTTTCCAGGGAATCGACGAGGATTTCAACGTCACGACGCTGGGGCGCGGCGGCAGCGACACCACGGCAGTGGCTCTGGCCGCCGTGCTGCGTGCCGATTCGTGCGAAATCTACACGGATGTCGACGGCGTCTACACCACCGACCCGCGACTGCTGCCCGAAGCGCGGCGCGTCCAGCAGATCTGCTACGACGAAATGCTCGAACTGGCCAGCCTCGGCTCGGGGGTCATGCACAACCGGTCCATCGAGTTCGCCAAGAAGTTCGGCGTGCCGATTCACGTCCGCAGCAGTTTCAGCGACGTTGCAGGGTCGATGATCGTCGCAGTCGCCGAGTCGGACGAGTCGCCGGTGTGCGGCGCTGCTTTGATGAAGGACGAGGCAAGAGTCAGCGTTCTGGGAGTTCCGGACGTTCCGGGCACTTCGCTGGAGGTCTTCTCGCGCATTGCCAACCGGAATATCTCGGTGGACATGATCGTCCAGAACGTCGGCGAGAACGGCAAGGCCGACCTGTCGTTCACCGTGCCCCGCAATGAACTCCGCTCGACGCTCGAGGCCGCTCGCGAAGCGGCCCATGTGCTGGGCGCCGAAGAAGTCAACTCGGACGAGAACGTGGCCAAAGTATCGGTCGTGGGCCTGGGAATGGCAAAGCAGTCGGGCGTTGCCAACCGTATGTTCCGCGCCATGGCGGATGCGAACGTGAATATCCAGATGATCTCCACCAGCGAGATCAAGATCTCGGTACTCGTCGAGCGGGATGCGGCTCTGAATGCTTTGCGTGCCTGCCACGAGACCTATCAACTGCACAAGGAACCCGCAACGAGAAACCCGGCGCCGCCCGCGGGCATCACTTCAAACGATGCCGCATCCGTCGCTTCCCGGCTGAGCGGCCTGAACATGGAAGAACTGGCCATTGACGATATCTCGCTCGATGTGTCACAGGCCCGCATTACCATGCGAGGCGTCCCCGATACCCCGGGTATCGCGGCAGTCGTGTTCGATGAAGTGGCCGCCGCCGGCGTCTTCGTCGATATGATCGTCCAGAGCTGCAACGGCCGAGAAGGCCAGACAAGCCTGTCGTTCACCGTGCCGCAGGACAAGCTGGAAAAAGGCCTCAGCGTGGCTAAGCAACTCGCCGAACGGTTCAAATGCCAGGGCGTCACCAGCAGCCCCAAGATTGCCAAGCTCTCCGTTTCAGGCGTCGGCCTGAGAAGTCACACGGGCGTCGCGATCCGCACGTTCGGCGCGCTGGCGGATGCCGGCATCAACGTCGAGATGATTAATACGAGCGAAGTTCGAGTGAATGTCGTTGTCGACGGCAAGTTCGGCAATGAAGCCCTGCGACGGCTGCAGGCCGCTTTCGCGGACGTGTTGCACTAGGCTGCCCCGCAAACGGATGTGCGTAGAATGGCGGGCCGGATGCATGGGGGCCGTATGGCCCCGTCCGGCCGCATAAAGACCGGCCGGATCAGCAACCCGGCCTGCGGGAATGCGGCCTGCAACGGGGGCAACGCGTCTTGGACGCGCGAACCCTGTGCGGCCGCAGTCGTCATTCGATAACTTCGTTCAGCACGTCTTCGGATACAAAAATCGGCAGGTGCGGTTCGCAAGTAACCGCAACGGCGATTGCGTCGGAGGGGCGCGAGTCGATCTCGACGATCTCGCCGTTCACACGCACCCGCAGTTTTGCGAAATACGTGTGCTCGCGCAGTTCGTTGATAACGACGCTGTCGAGTTCTCCCCCCAGCGCTTCGATTGAATTTACCAGCAGATCGTGGGTCAAAGGCCGCGGCGGCCGCTCCGCTTTGACCCGACGGTCGATGCTCGTCGCTTCGAAGATTCCGATCAGAATCGGGAATTGTCGCGTCCCGTCGACTTCTTTGAGATATATCACCTGCTGTTCGTTGATCTCGCTGATGATGATGCGCGAGAGCTTCATCTCAACCGGCATAAGGGGGGCTCTCCTGCGAAGTCAGGGGCACGGCGCTACCACGACCTGATTATACGCGGCAGCGCGACGAAGCGGCTAGCTGTCGGCTCTTGGGGAACCGGTGCTCCAAAGGGATAGGTGCCACCTGCGTCACAACCACGGGTTGCATCGAGATGCCATCGTGTAAGTGGCTGATTCCGGCGTCCGAGCTTGCCGCACGGGCCTGTCTTTTCCACCCGGAATCCGGGAACCAACGCGGCGGGCGCTTCGTCCAAGGCTGAAGAACGGCGTGGGGAATTCACGCCGGGGTCCGGGGTCCGTTGCGTCCGGAACCGCAGCGGCCCGCATTTCAGGCAAAATCCATGCGACCAGCGCGATGGACCGGCTGTTGGATATTTGGGCCAGCTCGGCAAACTCTGAGCTACAGTTGTTTTGACACTGCCTGAATCCGCCATCGGCTCCGTGCGTGCGGTTCGAAGTTGGGTGTGTGCCCAATGTCGAATTGAATCTGATGTCGCGTCCCGGACTGCCCGTTGGTAGAAGTCCGGGTTCGAGGCAGTGGACAAAGGATGAGAGGTTCCACGCGATGAAGTGTACCGATTTGGCCAGCCGAATCGAGCGGATTCACCCAGGGGCAAACGCGCGCGACGTGGCACGGCTCTGCCTGTTGCTGAGCAACTACTGCTCGGATCTGCAGGACCTGACGGACGACCGGTCGCTGGAGGCCGCCTGGAAGGAAATGGACATCCGCATGCAGGCCGCCACCGATCAGCATGCGGCCATGACGGAAGAACTCGAATCGCTGGCGCGCTCCGAGCCTGTGAGATTCAGCCCCGAACAGATCTGGGCCCTGATCCGCGTTATCAAAGTGCAGGGACAGATCCTGCAACTCTACGTCGGGCGGCCGGCCGTGCATGTGTAGCCCTCGTCCGGCATCTCCCAGGCGGCAAAGCAGATCTACAGCAGACCGTATCGCTTCAGCGTCTGAACCAGGCTCTTTTCACCCGACTCCGGCAGCGGCGTCATCGGCAGACGCAATTCGCCCGTGTCACGGCCCAGCAGCCGCATCGCGGCTTTGATCGGGATCGGATTGGTGGAAAGTCCCAGCATGTCCCGGCAGAGCGGGAACAGCTTGTGATGCCACTGGCAGGCCTCGACACACTGTCCTGCAAGGTAGGCCTTTACCATGGCGATCATGTCACGCGGGACGATGTTGCCGACCACGGAAATCACGCCTTCCCCGCCGACCGACATCAACGGAAGCGTGAGGCTGTCATCGCCGCTGAGCACGGTGAGGTTCGTCGCGGTCAGAATCTGCGAAGCCTGGTCGAGCGATCCGGTCGCCTCTTTGACCATCGTGATGTTCTTGAGTTCGGCCAGCCGTGCGATCGTTTCAGGCTCGATGTTCTTGCCCGTTCTTCCGGGAATGTTATAGACGCAGATCGGGATCTCGACGGCTTCAGCGACCGCGCGATAATGCTGGTAGAAGCCTTCCTGCGTCGGCTTGTTGTAGTAAGGAGCCACCATCAACGCGGCGTCAGCCCCTTCTTTCGCGGCCCATTTGGTCAACCGCAGAGCTTCGGTCGTGCTGTTCGAGCCGGTGCCGGGCATGACCTTCACCCGTCCCGCCACGCATTGGACCACCTCGGAAATGACCCGTTCGTGCTCGTCGTAGGAGAGGGTCGGCGACTCGCCGGTCGTTCCAACCGGGCAGAGACAGGTCGTTCCGGACGCAACCTGGAACTCGACCTGCTCGCGAAGCCTCGCACAATCCAGCACACCGTCACGGAACGGAGTGATCAGCGCAACCGAAAGACCGGCGAAATCAGATCCTTTTCTTTTTTGCATGTTGGCAACCCGACCGTGGGATAAGTGGATTCAGCGAGGTTTCTAACGCGAACGCGGACCGACCGCTTTCGCCGAATCAGAGTTATAGGAACTAGAGCGCGACCTCGCAATTCCCGGTGCAGCGACCCGCCCAGGAAGGCCCTTGGACGGCCGCGGGGCCCCGGCGACTGAGTTCGCGCGGCGGCTGAGTCCTGCGGTTCACCCGCGCTGGGTGACGAGGAGCTGCTTCATTTCACGCACGGCTCGTTCGAGGCCGACGAGAACGGCACGCGATACGATGCTGTGCCCGATGTTGAGTTCCCGCATGCCGCAAATCGCCGCAATCGGGTGCACATTCTGGTAGTTCAGCCCGTGGCCGGCATGCAGCCTCATCTTGCGTTCCAGCACCAGCTTGGCCGCTTCGGTCAGCTTGATCAGCTGTTCCTGCTGCGCCGCGCCCCGAGCCAGAGCGTACGAACCTGTGTGCAATTCGACAGCGTCGGCGCCCGTGGCTGCACCGGCCTCGATCTGCTCGAGATCCGGGTCGAGAAACAGGCTCACAAAAATGCCCTCACTGCGCAACCGCTCGACGGCGCGGGTGACGGCATCCTGTCTTGAACGCACATCGAGCCCGCCCTCGGTCGTGACCTCTTCACGCCGCTCCGGAACCAGCGTTGCCTGATCGGGGCGAGTCGCACACGCGATATCGATCACGGTCGGCTCGCACGCCATTTCCAGATTCAGCTTGACTGTGACCGTTTCGCGCAGCAGGCGAAGATCGCGGTCCTGGATGTGGCGCCGGTCTTCCCGCAAATGCACCGTGATTCCGTCCGCGCCCCCCAACTCCGAAAGGACGGCGGCCCAGACGGGATCGGGCTCGTAGGTCTTTCTCGCCTGCCGCAGTGTGGCTATGTGGTCGATGTTGACGCCCAGTTCCAGCATTTCGCCGCCTCGCTTTGCCTTTCAGGATTACACTCGACCCGAATCTTAATTCGGCGCCGCCTCGCACACCACCCGTAACACTCCGGCGGCGTCATCCCCCAGCCCCGTCGCGTTCCAGCCGGAATCGCTCAGGATTCAGATTTGTCGTCGCCTGAGACGATGCGAGCGCCGACATTGCAAGTTGGCGAGACGACGACGTCCGAATCCTCCAGAAATCCGCGGTGGTTCAATTCGCGCACGAGCCACTCCGCCTGATCCGGGTTTTCGCACAGTGCGAAGATCGTGGGGCCCCACGAACTCTGGCCTGCGCCGGCGATGCCGCTGCCTCGGATAGCGCTGACCAGCTGCGCCGCCCGATCGCTGCAGTAGGCGCCGAGTTGGACTGCGGCATAGCACATGCCGGCCTGATAGCCGAAACGGTAGACACTTTCGCCGAAATCCTCGAGGTTTCCAGCTCTCGCCGCCGGCAGCATCCGTTCCCGCATTTCGCAGAGCATTTCGTTCGACACGGATTCCGGCACTGGGGCAAGCTGCCGGAACATATCGGCTTCATTAGTGCCGTGAAAGCCTCGGATTCCGCGGGGACAGATCAAGACCCAACGCCAGTCGCCCGGCAACTCGACACGGCTTGCCATCGGAGAGATATCCTCGCCGGGCATCTTTCCGAGTTCGACGATCAACCCGCCCTGGGCGAAACCGTGGGTGCCAACGGCGGAACGCAGACCTCTTCCCATGCCGGCCGCGGTCTCGACCGCCGACGCGCAGGTTTGTCCCGTCCAGATGTCCAACGCGACCCCAACCGCCAGGCTCAACTGGGTACCGGACCCCAGTCCCGTGTGACTCGGCGGCGCTTCGACCACCTCAATGCGGCAGTTCGGGAGTTCCGAAAGCCGTCGCCATTTCATCCACTGGCGCCCCGCAGCCTCCACGCGTTCAGCGACCGGACCGCTCGAGCGGAAGACGGGGGACGAAACGACCTCCAGTCGAAGAGGCGGCTTTTCGATCATCAGCCCCACGCCGCCGAACCGACGCCCGGATGCGTGACCGAAGCGGATCAGTCCGAAGTGCAGGCGGCTCGCAGCTGTTATGCGGACGAATCTTGCTAACATGGTCGCGTTGGGAATGTGGGATTTTGCATTCCGTTCGGTGACTCTACGATTGGAGAGGCCCGGATCGCGAAATCACTGGCCCGTTACTGAATCGGACTGGTACCGGGCGGCCGTGCCCGCCGTGGACCTGTCCGTGAATGGTCCTATCCTATCGCAAACAAGGAAGACGGTCATGAACGCTGGTGCGCCGGAGCAAGCCGGAAATTCGCAGGTATCCGCTCCGCCCCGCCGACGCAGGTTGTTCCCGCCGCTCCGGATCTGGATCGTCGCGGCATGCTGTGCAGCCGCCATATTTTTGATCCAATCGCGCGAATTGCCAGGGGACAACGCGATTGCGAATGTGCTCACGCTGATTATCGGCTTCGTCGGCTGCATGACGCTGATCGTCTGGTTCCTGATCTTCAGCGATTACGGGAAACGCATCAGGTTCTGGAGCTTCGTCCTCGGCCTCGGCCTCGTTGCGATGATGGCAGCCGTGCTGCGTCTCGACACGGTCTCGGGCGAGTTGGTGCCGACATTTCGCTTTCGATGGACGCCGCCGCGCGACACGCTGCTCAGTGTTCCTGACCACGCGCAACAGGTAAGCCGCATCGATCTGTCCCGCACGACCCCCGACGATTATCCCGGGTTTCTGGGCAAGGATCGCAATCTCCGAGTCGATCATCTCGCGATCGACCCCGATTGGTCGCATCGTCCGCCCCGCCTGCTTTGGAAGCATCCGATCGGCGCCGGATGGTCGGCTTTTTCGGTGGTCAACGGAATCGCGTTCACTCTCGAACAACGCGGAAATCAGGAACTTGTCACCTGCTACGATGCGCGGACAGGTGAACTGCTGTGGTCTCACGACGTGCTGGCCCGCCACGAGAACTTCCTGGGCGGAATCGGTCCGCGGAGTACGCCGACCGTGGATGGCGGTCGCGTCTACACGCTCGGCGCGACCGGCAAACTGCTTTGCCTCGATGGCGCCACAGGCAATTCGATCTGGAGCGACGACTTGCTTGCAAGGTATCACGTCGATCCGGCCAAAGAGGCGGCAAGCGTCCAATGGGGCCGCGCTGCATCGCCGCTCATAGTTGATAATCTGCTGGTGGTTCCCGCCGGAGGACCCGCGGGCGGTCCCTATGTTTCGCTCGCGGCCTTCGACAAGGCAACCGGCAAACTGGTCTGGCAAGGCGGCGACCGGCAGGTCAGTTATGCGTCACCTTCAATTGCCACGCTGTGCGGAACCCGCCAGATTCTGATCGTCAACGAGAACAATGTGACCGCACATGACCCGGGCAGCGGTCGCGTTCTTTGGAGCCACGAGTGGCCGGGTGGGAGTTCCAGCAATGCGAGTTGTTCGCAGGCCGTTCCCGTCGAGGGCGATCGCGTTCTGCTCTCCAAGGCCTACAACATCGGTTCTGAACTCGTTCAGATATCTTCGACCGGGCCGGATCAGTGGCAGGTCGGTTCGGTTTGGAGCAATCGGACGCTCCTCAAGACCAAGTTCACAAATGTCGTCATGTATCAAGGACATGCTTTCGGGCTCTCCGACGGATCGCTCGAGTGCGTGAGCCTGGCCGACGGAAAACGCGCGTGGCGCAAGGGCCGCTACGGACACGGCCAGATACTGGGAGTCCGGGACCTGCTGCTCGTGCAGGCTGAATCGGGAGAAGTTGCTCTGGTCGCGGCCGACGTGAGTCAATTCCGGGAATTGGGCCGATTCCAGGCCATCGAGGGCAAGACCTGGAACAACCTCTGCCTGTACGGTTCGCTGCTGCTCGTCCGCAATGCCGAAGAAGCCGCCTGTTACGAACTGACCGTGAGTCCGGCGGCGGGCCCGACATGAACGAGATGAGGTCGAACAGAAAGCCGTGGGACCGCCAGTCGAAGCGGTGCTGCCGCGCCGGTGAATAACGCGCTCCCGTTGGTTGTTGGACTTTGCACGAAGAACAGTCGGCCAGTGCCACAGGGAAATAACCTCCGAAGATGTCAAACTGTTCAGCTCAACAACGTCCCGAACTTGAAGCATGCCGCGCTGTGGTGACCGGTTCCTCGAGCGGCATCGGGCGCGCGATTGCGTTGGAACTGGCAGCCTGCGGCAGCGATGTGCTCGTGCATACGCGGGCCCACCCGTCGGCGGCCGAAGATGTGGTTGCAGCCGTGAGATCGCTCGGGCGGGCTTCGAGCATGCTCATGTGCGATCTGGCCGATCCCTCCCTTCACGAACAGTTCGTGGCCGATGCCTGGGAGGCGATGGCGGGCGTGGATATCTGGATCAACAACGCGGGCGCGGATGTGCTGACCGGCAAGGCCCGGGAAATGTCGTTCGACGAGAAGCTCGAACGCCTGTGGCGCGTCGATGTGGCGGCAACGATGCGGCTCTCACGCTTGGCGGGACAACGCATGTGCGCCGCTTCGGGCGGGATCATGACGCCGGTCATCATCAACATCGGATGGGACCAGGCGGAAACCGGCATGGAGGGAGACAGCGGCCAGATGTTCGCCGCGGTCAAGTCCGCCGTAATGGCGTTTTCGCGCAGTCTCGCCAAGACTCTGGCACCCGATGTGCGAGTGAACTGTGTTGCTCCCGGCTGGATCAAAACGTCCTGGGGCAGCGAAGCCTCGGGCTACTGGCAATCGCGGGCTACTCGCGAGTCGCTGCTGGGACGGTGGGGCGAGCCGGAGGATGTGGCCTGCGCCGTGCGGTATCTGGCTTCTCCGGCTGCGGCGTTTGTTAACGGACAGGTGATCCACGTCAACGGCGGATTCAGGTCTTCCTGCGAATGACGGCCGAACACATCCATTTCGTGACGGGCCGGTTGGCCGAAGCTTCGCTGAAAGCGACTGTCGGCAAACTGGCGTCGACCCTCGGGTTCAACTACTCGGTCGATGTCCTGCCGATCACCGTCGCAGCGCTTATGTCCACCAAGTGGGTCGCACGCCACATGCGGGTCCCGGAGTGCGCGACCCGAATCGTAATTCCCGGCTACTGCGGCGGCGATCTCGATACCCTGGCGGCAGTGACGCAGTGCCCCGTCCAACGCGGCCCGAAAGACCTGCGGCAGCTGCCCGAGTTCTTCGGCCAGCGAGATTCGTCGCTGGATGATTACGGGGCATTCGACATCGAGATCATCGCGGAAATCAACCATGCTCCGCGACGCTCAATGGCCGAGGTGCTCGGCATGGCCGAACACTATCGAAGCCACGGCGCCGATCTCATCGACGTCGGCTGTGAACCGGGCGACGCATGGAGCAGCGTCGGCGATTGCGTCAAGGCACTGCGCGATGCGGGACATCGCGTATCGATTGACAGCCTGCAGCCCGCGGAGATCGAACCGGCCGTGCGCGCCGGGGCCGAATTGGTGCTTTCGGTCAACAGTAGCAACAGGGACGCGGCCTGCGACTGGGGCTGCGAAGTAGTTGTGATCCCCGACGATTTCGCATCGCTTGCGGGGCTTGACCAAACCATCGAACTTCTGGCCGGACGCTCGATCCCGATGCGGCTCGACCCCGTCGTCGAACCCATCGGTTGCGGGTTCGCAGTCAGTCTCGGCCGATACCTGGAAGTCCGGCGGCGGTACCCCGGTGCTCGGATGATGATGGGCATCGGCAACCTGACCGAACTGACCGACGCCGATTCGGCGGGAATCAACGTCCTGCTGCTCGGCTTCTGCCAGGAACTGGGAATTCAAAGTGTCTTGACCACCGAGGTCATCCACTGGGCCCGCACCAGCGTACGCGAGTGCGATCTGGCTCGCCGCCTCGTGCGGTTCGCCGTGGAAAACCGCCGTCCTCCGAAGCACATCGAACCGCGACTGGTCACGTTGCGCGATCCGAAGCTCTATCCGCCGAGCGACGAGGAATTGAATCGTCTCGCGAACGAAATCCGCGATTCGAATTACCGCCTGTTCGCGGCAAACGGTCTGCTCCACCTGATCAATGCAGGGATGCACCTGTCCGGCGAAGATCCGTTTCAATTGTTCGAATCGCTGATGGAGACACATCCCAGGAATATCGATCCGTCCCACGCGTTCTATCTCGGCTATGAACTTGCCAAGGCCGAAATAGCGCTGACGCTGGACAAACAGTACGACCAGGATCGCGCGCTCAACTGGGGTTATCTGACCCGCGATGAACCGTCACACCATCCGCCGAAGCGCAAAATGCGGCCGTAGGCTGTGTCGTTTATCCGTGCCCACCCGTGGCCTCTTTCCGTGCGGCCAGAGAAAAAACCACAGAGTATCCGCAGGGTGTGCCTGCGCTCGCGGGAAATGCGCTCTCATAAACAAACCGCTGTCCCGCGAACTGGACATGCCCTACGGATGTATCGCCACATCATTCGAACGAATTGTAATGACGGTCAGACGCCAGCAGTCGGCAGGCAGTCGCTCCAGACTCCAGATTTCTTTCACGCCTTGCTCAGCCATTCGCGCATGACCTCGCGCGCTTTGTCGAGCGCTTCGCCGATCTTACCGGGATACTTGCCGCCGGCCTGAGCCATATCCGGTTTGCCGCCACCTCCGCCGCCCACGATCGGAGCGACTTGCCGGACCCATTCGCCGGCGCTGAGGCCTTTGGTCAGCAGGTCGGAACTGACGCCCGCGACCAGGACGACTTTGTCTTCGCCCGCCGCTGAGGCCAGCAGCACTCCGATCGACGACTGCTTCTTGCGCAATTGATCGATCAGCTGTCGCATGAGGTTGGGGTTGGTGTTGGGGGTCTCCGCGACCACGAAACTGAAGGGGCCGACCGGCTCGGCTTTTTCGAGCAGCATTTCCGCGGAGATCTGATCCGATTGTGCGAGACTGGCCAGTTGCTGCCGCAGCTGCTGGGCTTCGTGCAGCAGGCCGTCAATGCGCTGAGGCACATCAAACAGACTCACATTGAGCAGGCGGGCCGCGTCGCGAAGTGCCGATCGGATTTGGGTGTGCGTCGGCTGGCCGGCCAGAGCTGCCGGCTTGGCGGGCTTTGCCGGGTCCGTGGCCGGCTTGGCACCGCTGGTCACCTGCTTCTTCAGATCTCGCACTTCCTGCACAAGATCTCGCACGCATCGGGGAACGTCGGCCAAATCGGTCTTCAATTTCGTCGCCGCGGCTTGAAGTGCACTGCGCGACTGTTCAAGGTACTCGGCTGCCTTTGTGCCTGTCAGCGCGACAATACGCCGGGTTCCCGCCGAGACGCTCTCTTCGGAGGTAATCTCCATCGCGCCGATGTCGCCGGTGTTCGTCAGGTGCGTGCCGCCGCAAAGCTCTCGGCTGAATTCGCCCATGGTCACCATGCGCACGGGATCGGGATACTTTTCGCCGAACAGCATCATCGCGCCGGCCTCGCGCGCTTTGGCCAACGGCACGATTTGCGCAGACACCGATGCGGCGGCGCTGATGCAGAGGTTGGCGTCTCGTTCGATGGCTTCCAACTGCTCGCTCGAGACCGGCGCCATGTTCGTGAAATCGAACCGCAGCCAGTCATCGTCGACCTTTGAGCCCTGCTGCTGGGCATGTGTGCCGAGGTTTTTCTGCAATGCGTAATGCAGGATATGCGTGGCGGAATGGGCTCGCTGGATGCCATTGCGTCTCTGCACATTCACCTTGGCGACGGCCTTCTGGCCCGTGCTCAGATTTCCCTCGACGAGATGTCCGTGGTGCAGTATCAGCGCGCCGCTGCGCTGTGTGTCCGTAACGTTGAAACGCCAGCCGTCCCCCACAATCTCGCCGGTATCGCCGACCTGCCCGCCGCTCTCGCCGTAAAACGGCGAATGGTCCAGCACCAGAATGACTTCCTGGCTGTGGCCCACCTCGTGAAGGTGCTCGCAGAGTTGGTTCTGGGCGATGATGAACTTCACTTCGACCGGAGCCGAATCCGCTTCGTAACCAAGGAACTCGGTTTCTTTCAGTACCTTCTTGATCGCATCAACCGGGCCGCGGTCGCCCATGACCGTGTGGA
>CAIPEB010000480.1 GCA_903863885.1 uncultured Planctomycetaceae bacterium
GACTTTTCGACGCGAGCCTTTGTCTGACTCGCACCGGATGCCAATGGCGATCGCTTCCCTGTGATTTTCCGAACTGAGAGCCCTCTACAAAGTGTTCTGCAAACGGAAACGCGATGGAATCTGGCAACAACTCCATGATGGCCTTCGCGAAAAAGCCTGTATCACATCGGGAAAGAAACGCACTCGCACAGCGGCAATGATCGACAGCAGTCCGCCCGCGCGGCCGAAGCAGGCACGAGAGCGGATATGATGCTGGGAAGAGATTCGCTGGACCAAAGCAGCAACTGACGGTCGACACCCTCGGACTGCTGCTGGCCGTCATTGTCCATGGCGCTGGCTGGCAACATCGCGATGGTGCGTGCCTTGTGTTCATGCGTTTGCGCAACAACTTCCGGCGATTGAAGGCTACCTTTGCCGACAGCGTATTGCGAGCCATATAACTAATAAATGACAGCCTTAAAGGGGTGAATGATCGGACTTGTGTCTATGCGCCCTACTCGCATGACACACTACTTTTCAAAACACGGTCTAAGTTAGTTTTGCGGGTCGTCAAACAACTTCATTACACGCGGCGTTACACACTTCCGCAATCGATCCGGTGCTGCCGCAAACATCGCCGAACCCAGAAAGGGAGTCCACATGTACTTTTTGCTTCGATTTTCCACATTCGGTGGCCATACGTGCTTTCCTTCCTCGCTTCCAAGCTAACAGAGCTCAGCCCGACCACGCAGTTCGGGATCGGCGTGAGACGTTTCCGACAGTTGAATTGCAGCGAACCGAGATTCAAAAGGTCTATAGAACCAAGGGAAAACATCACCAAAGGTCGTCATCATGAGTGAACGCGCCACGTTCTTGAAGCATACTGCCATCTACGGGCTGGGAGGGTTGCTCCTGCAGGCAGCCGGCGTGGTGTTGCTGCCACTTTACACGCGGAGACTGGCTCAGGCAGACTTCGGCATCTTGGAGATTATCAATCGCACTGGTGAAGTGCTGATTGTATTGCTGATGGCCCGGGGTCTCAGCGGGGCTGCTTTTACTTTTTATTGCCAAGCTGGGAATCGTGTTGAAAAGGCCCGGGTGGCAGCGACGGTGTTTCTTGCCGCATGGGTAATCATTGTCTGCGCGCTCATTTTAACTTGGTTATGCGCAAGGCCCTTAAGCACTATCTTGGCCATTGACGACGAGCGTCTGCTTATGCTTGGAATGGCCGCCACCCTCAGCCAGTTGTTGCCCGCATTGCCAATGACCTTTATGCAGGCGCGAATGCAGTCGATTGCATTCGTGTGTGCAAGTATGACCGTAGTAGTCTTGCGCGTGTCATTTGTGGTGACACTCGTAGCCGGGCTAAAATGGGGAATCTGGGGTGTATTATGGGGTACACTTCTTTCCTCACTATTGGCCGGTGCAGTTCTGACGGCCATCGAGTTTAGAAGCGGAGAATTTCGACCCGACTGGGGAAAGCTGGTCGCCGTACTGCGCTTCGCGTGGCCCTTCATTCCGAACGGATTGTTTGGATTTGTGCTATTTAGCGGGGATCGCTACTTTCTATTGAAAGCGGTTGGACCTAAGGAGGTGGGCGTCTACGCGTTGGCAGCCAAGCTTGCAGATCTCGTCAGTCTGGTCGCTTTCGCGCCGCTCTTCAAGGTGTGGAGCGCTTGGCTGTACCGCGTGTATGCTCAGTCAGACGGTGACCGTGCTGTCGGAAGAGCTTTTACGTGGTTGTTGCTTCCGTACATTTCACTTGGGGCTGCTGTCTGCATCTTCCGGCGCGAGATCACATTGCTGCTGGGCACGGATGAGTATATTGGCGCCTCATCTATACTGGTTCCGTTGATTGTCGCGCGTGGACTGCTTGCGGCGCAGGTCTTGATGGACGGAGCGTTCTATGTGTACCAGCGCACCACCTTGAAGCTGGCACCCACAGTAATCGCGGCTATGGCCGTTGTGTGCTTTCAGCTGGTTATGGTGCCCCAGTATGGGTGTTTCGGTGCGGCTGTTGCTGCGGTGGCAGCGTACTTCTTGTACGCGTTTACTACTTATCTGTTCTCCCAGCAAGTGTTCTTCGTGAAGTGTGAATACGGACGAATGGCCGCAGTGCTCACTGCCACGGTTTTGCTTGTTTGGCTTTCCTACGCGATTCCAGACGGTGCACGGAATATCCCGATCAAGGCGGCTACGTGCGCGGTGTGGCCGGTGCTACTCTGGACGGTCGGCGTGATCAGCGAGCAGGAGAGGGTGTGGATTATTTCCGGCGCGCGGAGGGCCGGCGCCTGGATGCGAGGTGTATCGTAACTGCTCATCGCTTGGCAGTTCAAACGTGGAGCAACTGCTTTGCGCGCTCGTCGAACACCCAGAATATCGGCGCATGGAGTGCGTGCGTGTGCGAAGGCGACGAGCGTGCAGCGAGCCTGCCGCTTACCGAAGCATCCCTGAGACGTTGAGCCGTTGTGTGAAGACCGACGTGTAGGCAGCCGACGTTGCCATCTCCGACATCCGGTAAGCCTAATGGCCGATGTGCGACTTCTTACAACACTCTGAACTCTGAAGGACGGAAGACGCCACTGTTATATATCGGCAGCTCCTGGCTGAAATCAGGCTTTAGCGTCCACCGCCGTTTTTCAATCGTTCTTGAACGGTGGACTTGCCTGCGACCTTGCATACATTTTCCCGAGACTACCGCGTTTCGCGGACAGCCCTGGCACCGCATGCGGCGGCGACTCGTTCGGCAGGCCCTTGATTGCAGGGCAACAGAAGACACACAGAATCTGGACCATGTTGCCGCGTTGACGACACAATTGCCTTTCAACTCACGGCCCATTTTCCAGGGTCGCCGTCACCGTCACGGACTGGGTGAGTGTGATCGATCGCTGGAGGGTAGCATAGTCGGCGAGGGAGATCTGAAGTTCAAAGTTGGATAGCGTTTCCGTGTTGATCTCCCCTGGATTTGTGCCAAGTTGCCGGAACACGGAGGTGATTACGAAGATGCCTGTAATCTTGCCCTGCGCGTCCGTCGTTCCTTCGAAGACCAGTTGCCTGTTATGGTCGAACAAGCGGACATTCGCCCCCGCGAGCGCTGTCCCAGAAATATTTTGAGTCTGGACGTTCAAAAGCCAGCCAATCGAGACGTCTTTGACACCGCTGCCAATCCAAGCTATATCCGAGGCCTGTTGTATCGGCGAGATTCCGTCGCCATACCTCGGGTCCAAGATGCGCAGATTCCGCTCTAGCCCTGTCCAGTAGCCGACCACCAACGGATAATACGTTAGAGCTACCCCTTCGCTTGATTTGACGAACGTGTTTGAAATGAACGTCCCGTCATCATTGGTCGTGCCATCGTGACCACCAATCCCAAGCGATGTCTTGTTGCTCTCGAAGACGTTGTTTCGAAAGGTAATGCCACAGCCCTTTGCGTTCGCTTCCATACTCACCGCAGCGCCGAAGTTATTTGAGTCGTTCGTCTCAAAGATCGCCTTAAAAGTGTTGTCTTCGAGGAGAATATTCAGATCCGCGCCATCGGCGTTGGACAGTATCGAGGGCTTCCCCGCGATTGCCCCAAATGCCTCTCCCGCACCGGTGCGCGCGATGAACGTGTTTTCGTGGACGTGGAGATTGTAGATTCCGTCATCCGACCACGCGCGCAGACGCAATGCAGTCGTGGCGTGGTCCGGCCCAGATTCCGCATCGGGCTTCGATCGAACATCTACGTAGTTTTTAAACACCTCCCCGTCATGGTTTCGGTACTCGGAAAAATTCTGATCGATCAAAATGCCTCGACTGCCCTTGCCAGGTTCAGCAGTTATTGTGTTGCCAGAGATCTCGAAGTCGTGAACGCCATCAACCACGATGGCGTAGGGATTTCCAATTCTCGCGTCCGACTGGATTACGTTGCCTCGGATCGCTAAAGTGTGGCCGGCAGAGGTGGGCATGAACCCCACACGCACCCCTCCTTGGGGAGATCCTATTAGGGTATTGTTTTCAAATGACACCGCGCCAAATCGCGAAGCACTGCCGCCCAATAGCACCTGGAAACCGTCCGTCCCCATGCGGTTTGTCACGTTGTCGACTGTGCTTCGAAATGTATTGTCATGAATCACCAGATCTCCTGACATAGCCGCCTGAACTGCCTTCGTGTTAATACCGGCGCTCGTTGTGTCTAGATGGGAAAGCTCCACGCCGGCAACGCTTGGTACATGAACTGGCGCCGACGAATAGCCGTTGCCCTGCCCCTGCACGATCCGCCCGTTAGTAATCTTCAGATTCGATCCGGTAGATCCTAACGCCGAGGTGGCCTTGATGATTGCGGTGGTGCGTAAGTGTGCTGGCAAGTTATCGTACCAGTTGTACGTTGCTAGCACCCCGTAATCGCGCGAGGCTGACAGGGAGGCATAATCGAGTGCCACGGACTGTGATTTTCCTGCAACTGGCGTGACTTCAATCTTCAACTGGACGCTGTTCGTCGTGGTTGGGGTGAACATCACTACCGCCGCCATCGCTCGCTCCACGTTGGGCGAATTGGCGCTGCCGAGCACAGTCTGCGTTACAGCGTCAATCACGGACAATGTGACGGTAGCGCCATAAGGCCCTTTTGCGGTGACCGTGGCTGCGTACTCGCGGTTGGCCACGGGTATGTCAATCGCGTTTGAAACGATGGTTTCCTTGGTAGAGATATTGGTGAATTGCAGGACATTGCTGCCCCAGAGATAGTAGGTATTCGCTGCAATCGCCGCGTTGGGCGCAGCCGCCATCTCCCAGCCATCCACGCCTGATTGGTAATTGGCTCCAACGGCCCCGGTCTCGAATCCCCCGTTGATCACTGTAATAGGTGTGCTGTTGCCGTAAGTAATCCGGTTACCATTTAGATCGAGCGTCACGTTCTTTGCGCCGACGACGAAAGCGCTGCCGTCCACCGTGACATCCGTCTGCAGCACGTACGTCGTATTAGCCTGCGACAGAATGTACGGTGCGGCTCCCTGAGCGGCGAGCCAAGCCGGCGTGATGTGGATGACGTTGAGCGGCGTCACGAGAATGTCGACTGCGGCCACATTGGACAATGACTTGCCGTCGCTCGCGCGGTACGTGAACGAGTCGGTGCCGGTGTATCCCGCTGCCGGGACATAGGTGAACGCGCCGTTCGCATTCATCGTCAGCGTGCCGTGAGACGGGGCTGATACCAGATCGGCATTGAGCGCGTAGCCGTTCGCATCACTGTCGTTCGCCAGGACCCCGGGCGCAGTCACATTCAGCGTCTGGCCCGCTGCAACGGTGTACGAGTCGTTTGCTGCGACAGGGGCGACAGGCGCTGCGGCGGCGCCAACCCGCACAACCACGAACGTCTCAGCGGACTGCAAGGTGCCGTCGCTGACGTGATAGGTAAAGGAATCGTCACCGGACCAGTCGGCGGCGGCTGAATAAACGAACGATCCGTCCGCGTTCAACGTGAGCGAGCCGTGCACTGGGCCTGCCTCTAGCACTGCGAGCAACGTGTCTCCGTCCACGTCGCTATCATTCCCGACCACGCCCGGAGGCGGCACGTTCAGTACGCTTCCAGCCGTCGTCTCGTAGAAGTCTCCCAGTACCGCGGGTGCATCGTTGACCGCTGACACGGCGACTGTCACGGTCGCAACATTTGATACGGCTTCTCCATCGCTGACCTGATAGCTGAAACTGTCAACCCCTGACCAGTTCAAATTGGGCACGTAACTGAACGAGCCGTCGGGCTGGAGTGTCAGGCTGCCGTTGCTCGGGCCAGCCGCCAATATCGTGGAGAGCACTCCGCCATCCGCGTCCGTGTCGTTGCCCAACAACCCAGGTCCCGAGACCGTCAGCACGGTATCCTCCGAGCTGGTGTACGAATCATTTACGGCGACCGGCGCCTGGTTAACTGGAACGACCGTAAGCGTCACCGTGGCTGTTCCTGACCTCAATAGCCCGTCGTACGCCCGGTAAGTGAACACGTCGGTCCCGTAATAGCCAGTTGTCGGCGTATAGCCAAACGAACCGTCCGCGTTCAGAGCAATCGTTCCGTGCGACGGACGCGTAACGATCCGCGCCCGCAATGAATTGCCGTCCACGTCCAAATCATTGCCCAACACCCCGGGCCGAGCGATGACCAGCGATTGATTCTCCAGCGTCGTGAACGCGTCATCCGCCGCAAGCGGAGCGTCATTCACAGGACTGACAGAGATACTCACGGTCGCCGGTAACGATTCGGCCACCCCATCCGAGGCGACGTATGTGAAGCTGTCGGTCCCGTTGAAATTCAATCCGGGGGTATAGGTAAACGAACCACTTGTGTTCAACGTCAAGGAGCCATGCTCCGGAGATGCCTTCAAGATCGCCGTGCGCGTCTGGCTGTCGACGTCTGTGTCATTGCGTAGAACACCCGGCGACGCAATTTTTAGCGCTACGTCCTCTTTCGTGCTGTAAGCATCCTTATTCGCAACAGGCGGATCATTCACTGCCGCAACGTCCAGAAAGACCGTGGCCACATTGGAGAGACTGGTCCCGTCACTCGCCCTGTACGTGAAGGTATCTTGTCCGCTGATATTCGCCTTCGGCGTGTACACGAATTTGCCGTCCGACATGAGCGACAATCGCCCATTTTTGGGGCCCGATACCAGAACTGCCTTGAGTGCATCTCCCTCGGGATCACGGTCGTTGGTCACGATGCCCGATGCGTACACCGTCAGCGATTCGTCCTCGCGCGTAACGTAACTGTCGCCGAAAGCGAACGGAGCGGCCCCGTCGAGCAACCGCCTCGACTCCAGGCATTCAAAGAACGCTCGGCGGCGGACTCGGTGCGTTGACTTCTTTTGCTGCGATCTGTGGCGGACTAATCTTCGAAATGCACCCATCATCACACTGCCCCTTATAACTCTTCGATTCCATGCGAGCACACACGAGAACACGTCCAAGCGGCTCGCCCGCCGTTAAAGCACATCAGACTACCGCTCTCGAAGCGATCTGCCCGTGCATGTCGATGCGGCCCATCAGGAATCTCAAGCGATCTGTCACGCTTGGACCGCCCGAGGTGCACACGCCCGAGTTGCAGCGTCGTCCGGGTTGCATTCCTGCGCAACACTTTGCGCGTAACGCCTCATGCGCGCATCTGATCGACCGACACTTGCGCCTTACTGCACACCAGACACGACGATCGTCTGTCTAACGCAGAACCGACGTACTCGCAATACGCAAATGCAACAGAATGCGCCGGAGCGTATTGCGATTGCGCACGAGCGCATTTTCCTCGCAGTGGATAGCTTTTGCAGTATCCCGTGCGAGTTATCTGAGGGGGCGGTTCAGTGCGATGGAGCTCGGCGCAGCTCTTCAACGCTCCAACTCCCTCCGGTCCGAACTTCTAGAAATATCGTAGGGGTCAGCTGGCGGGTTGTGTGAACTGCTGGACGAGCACGTGAGTTTGTCGGTCCACCCGCCGTGCGGCGGTACCCGCAGGCTGCTCGTTTCGCATGAATAAACACCGTGGGGCTTTGCGGCGATCTCCATGTGAGGATCGGCCGGTCGGGATCGTCCCACGACGTGTAGCTGCGGAACGTCACACGGCTATGACGCAGGTGCCAGGCCGACAACTCAACCAGGAACCGCATCCACAGAAGAAGCCTCCTCACCCCCTCATTCGTCCATGTATAAAATACCTACATATCAGCGGAGACCCACATGGCTGTGACGTCCCTGATTTCTCCAAGACCCATCAGTAGCCAGGAGATGTCTTAAGGCGCAGACGTTTTGTTGTTGTCACGACGACCGTGCCTTGCACCATTTCTTTCCCATACTTCTGCCCGGACCTTCCGATCGACCACAGTATTCGCGCTGCGCTCATCTGCATACCGAGCGCGGCTGGCTTGCGATCCGGTCCACTCGGCCAACCGCGGCCTTGGTCGCGATTCTCTGACCAACTTCCTGGTCGGTGGCCGTGTAGTCTCGCGCTTCGGATTCAATGCAGCGCCGGTCGGCCTGCCGACTTTGCAGGCAATCGGCCTGCGCGCAAGGCAACTCAGGCGCGCAATTGCCAACGGCCTGTCATGAGCGCCCCCGGGTTGCGTCACGGGGGCAGAGTTTTAGACTATGGGCCTGTATTTCCGAACCCGCGAAATCAATATGCCTGCTGAAACCCCGCGATCCGCGACACTGAGCGCCAGTAGACCAATACAGGTAGTGTGCGCGTTCTATTGGATGGCACTTACGGTCGGGTTGCTGCTGCCCGGCAACGGCCCGATCCCGGTGGGGATAGGCTGGGGGCTGCCAAACATTGATCACTTCGCGGCGTTTGTCGGACTGGCGTGCCTGGTGCGATGGGCGCGCTGGCAATGGCGCACCTCGACGCAGTTCCTCATTCTCGCCGCGTATGGGCTGTTCACGGAATTCGCGCAAGCACTGGTCCCCGAACGCACGACGGACGTGTTCGACATGCTGACCGACGTCACGGGGATTGCCGCAGGTTTCGCCGTGTGCCTCGGCATCGAAAAGATGGTTGCCCGACGCCGAGAATCGAACGCACACTAACGCGTGCTCCAGCCGCCTATGCGTTGGGCCTGCATGACTCGCACGCGAACGCGCGGCGAGTTCTTTTGTCGGCGATAGCGGCAGACCACACGGCGCCAAAGTCATCCGCCGGGAACGAAGTAGCCGCGGAGCAACACGAAAGATCACGGATGGGCGGATGTCGCCGTAAGCGACCGGTGCGACCCCGCCGAGCAATCGCCTCGACTCCAGGCATTCACAGAACGCTCGGCGACGGACTCGGTCCCTCGACTCTTTCTGCTGCGATTCTTGACGGACATGACTTTGAAAACGCCTATCATCACACTGCTCCTTATGACGCTTCGATTCGGTGCGAGCAAAAACGAGGTTACGTCGCGCCATCTCGCCCGACGCTAAGGAAAAACGGAATACCGCTCTTCCTGCGATCTGCCCGAGCATGTCCATGCGCCCCATCAAGCTGCCCAAGCGAGGTCACATGCCTGGCTCGCCTGGGGTGCGGACGACTGGTGTGCACACGTTGGCGTCACGGGGGCGTGCAGACTGCGTTGTTACGCCACATCTTGCGACTCCGGCGTCATCATGGCACCTCCGTGCCCTGCCACTTGCGCCTTTTTGCCGGCAAGACATGACGATTGTCTGTCCAACGGAGAACCGTCACATCCGCGATACGGAAATGCGACAGTATTCGCCTGAGCGTATTGCAACTGCGCCCGAGCGAAATCGCTTCGCAGCGAATCCGAATCGGCACAACGCAGTCGAGCCATCCATGCGTCGGTTTTTGAGTTCCGGAATCCGAGTCACGGGACCGGTATGGCGACCTTCGAGCCTGTTGCCGCCGCCCCACAAACCGAATAAGCCCATTTTCCAGGGGCAATGGCCATTGCACTCGGCGCCACCGCTGCGAAAATACGCGGCGAGCGACATTTTCGCGCGAGCGCATGTTGGTTCGCGGCGTAAAACCCACCCGACGGACGGAAAACTCTCCCCTATCGTTGAACCCTGCAAGGCCGACGGACGACTTCCGTGCTCATTTCCTTGAAGCCCCGGCGATGCCCCACGAGATTGCCAAGTTGCTCCTCGAACACGCCGGAACGGCAATTGAACGCGCGGATGCAATCAAGTCCGCCATCTACCTCGGCATGTCGCTGCAGGAGATCGAGGAGTATCTCGATTGGCTCGATGCCGTGCGAGGACCGGTGCCCCAGAAGCGATCTGAAGACGACGACAAACAAGACCCTCGGCTCGGCTCGGATATAGGATTGCCCAAGTAGCCCGAATTGCCCACCAAAGACCACGCGTTTGTTGCCTCTTTCCAACGCTTGTCCGATGCCGAAGTCTCTGCCACCCCTCACCCTTGCGCGTGGCGGAATCGCCCAACGTCATCGACGCCCGGCAATACACACGCCCATTCAAGCGCAAGTGCCGGCACGCCCGGAAGTTCCGTTGCGCGTCGGCCGGTCCGTGAACGCCTATTAGCTTCATGTCACGTTTTTCGGAAAAATACTCCCGCTGCGCGTCAGATTCACCAAGTTCCGGCGGATTAGTTCTTTAGAGATTCAGTTTAAGATCACTTTGCGTTTCGTCTCTGACAAGGAGTAGGACCATGCCTCGCAGACAACCGTTGCTGATATTCGCAGCCGTAGCCGTGGCAGCCCTGACCTTGGTCGATTCGGCAGGTGCTACGATCACGTATTGGCTGGCAGAACCGAATGCCGCGCTAAGTTCAGCACTTGCCGCCCCCCCCTTCGGATTCGTCGAGGTGACTCGAAACAACGATACGAACGCGACCGTCAAATTCGTTGCCGTAGACAATGTCGATTACGACTACAAGTTCGGTGGAGTCAACGCCATCGCGCTGAACATCACCGGCACATGGACCATCGAGTCCATAAATCCGCCGCCCGGCGATAACATCACAGAAACGGGAGAGCAGAACGTGAGCGGCTTTGGCACTTTCAACTGTACCCTCAAAAACAAAGATGGTGAAACACTGTCATTCAAATGGTTGGAGCTGACCATCGCTGCAACTGGAGAAACACAGTGGTTGTCCGAACATGCTGTTCTCACGACTAACGCTGCGGGATACGTGGCAGGTGCTCACATATTCGCGTTTCCGACCACCGACTCCGAAACCAAGACCGGGTTCGTGGGTGACGGAGAGATTCCCGAGCCCGCAAGCATGGCGGTGTGGGGGCTGGGCGCGTGCTTGGTAGGCCTTGTCGGCAATGTTCGCCGTCGATCTGCCAAGCGCAACTGAGAGCTTTGGAGGCCTTTTGCCCGGAGGCAGGTGAGTACACCGAACTCTACACCCAACGTCTGCCCCTGGCACATCCGCGCCGCATGCAACACTTGGCCGACTCAATGATGCGCATCGGCCATGCAATTCGGTGCCACATCGAGGTGACATTTTCGAGCTTGCAATAAGTCATGCGAAACAAAATCTGGAACTGCGGTGATCCTGACGGCTCACCTTTGGCGTTTTACTTTCGGATACCTAAGACTGGAATCCCTTCAGGCAAAGGAGAATGACTATGTTCTATCGGTGGGTGCTGGTGTTTGCGTGTGGTTGCAGTTTGTTTTTGCTACAGTCTTCGCCGGCCTCGGCGAGCCTACAGGTGGGGAACACGATCCGGTTCTATGACCGGGAAGGATCGCCGGGGGGCGAGTTTGGGCTGGCGTTGGCCGGGACCCCAAACAAACCCGAATTGTTTCGGACCTTCTGTTTGGAGCGAAGCGAATACCTCGATTTCAATGCAGCCGGTTTCAAAATCGTCGGGATAACCGATAAAGCAGTTAATGGCGGCGTTACTCCCGGCGGTGATCCGCTCTCACTCACGACCAAAGTGCTCTACAGTTGGTTCCGCAACAAGACGTTGGCAGGCTATGATTACACTCCGAACAGCGCCACTCACGTCACCTCCGCAAATGAGCTTCAGGAAGCGTTCTGGGCTTTGGAGGCCGAAGGTGTAACGGCAAACGGTCAGGCGGCTACTTGGATAGCAAGCGCTGCCAATTGGATTGCTACAACGTCAACGAAGGCCCAGAGAGACTTTGTCGACAGCCATGTGAAAGTACTGAACCTTGTGTGGGCAACGGGACGCTCCGGATATGCTGCGGGCAGTGTGGCCCAGGATCAACTGTACTATGTACCCGAACCCATAAGCCTGACGGTGTGGGCAGGCGTTGGCGGAGTCTTTTGTTTGTTCTCGCGTCGCCGCAGACAGGCAAGCCGGTAGATCCTGCTGTAACCGATGAATGTCTGTGATTGCGTCGGTGAGGACGGACCTTTTTTAGTGGATCGCGGTGAAACATCTGTGCTTCAGCACTTGTGCGCGAGTGCTGAAGCTTTTTTATGTTGGCCGCATCTTTTGATTGTCAAACCGGAAGGTGGCCACGGGCGTCACTTGCGGTGATTGGCGACGCCACGATCATCCCTGCATTAGATTTCAAACACGGTTGATGCCACCGCTGCCTGACGGATACAGGTTTCACCGATGAGTTGATAACGGGATGAACGCATGTTTGACTCGTTTTCGTTGGCAGCGTCACAGACTCATCACACATTTGCGTGTCGAGGACAAACAAATGACCGCACGTTCGAGATGCCTCATCGCGACATTCTGTGTTGCTGTGGCGCTGTTTGCAGACAATTCCTCTGCTGGCCTCATCGATAATGGCGACTTCGGCGCCGGTTCACTGGCTGGGTGGAACGCCAGCGGCGATGCCTCAGTTCAGACTGTGTACTCCGGTATCACTCCAACGTCGCCAAGCTATGAAGCTCTTTTGACGAATGGGAGCGGCACGCATGTGAGCGACCCAACGGTGACCGGGACTCCTTCCGTATCGCCAGGTATCGTTGAAGCCCAGTTGGGACTGACCTCCGGCAGATTGAGCGAACTCATTCCAGCGCCCGTGGTGAACGTATCGGCGATCTCACAGACGTTCGGCGGACACACCGATGACCGATTGTCGTTTTCGTGGAATTTCGCAACCACCGAGACCGTTGCGTCGGATTTTTCGTTCTGGAGCCTCGTGGAGGTCGTGGATGTCAACGGCCAGACAACATACAACGAGCGCGTGCTGCAGATTTTTGAAAACTCGAACTTCAGTCAGTTTACGCGCAAAGATACGCCCGCAAAGGTCAACAACGAGTCCCCACGTTTTGAATGGATGACGGACTGGCAAGCGACGAGCTACGATTTTTCCTCGGACGGAGAGTATCTTCTTGGCTTCGGCGTCGCCAACGTCCACGATTACTACAATTACTCCGGATTGTTCGTGGATGATGTGAACTTCGGCCCCACCTCGGTGCCTGAGCCGTCAACATTAGTGCTGTCGGCAATCGGCACTCTTGCGCTGACGTGCGCCGCCATGCGAAGACATTGGGCAGCCAAACGCCAAGCTCGATTTGGCGCGTGATTTGACTCGACACCTCAGGTTCTCCGACATGGCAGACGCCTCTCGCGATACAGCGTGATCACTCCGGCGGGAGTTGCCTGCGTGAAGGCAAGCACCGAAGGATCTCCATGATTGAGGCTACATGTTAGCCAATCATGGATGTCACGACTTGCGTAAGACGTTGACGCTGGTCGTTTTTTCACAAGAACCGAGGCTCCGCATATCGAACGGAGGAAGCTCTCTCTCCCAGTCGGCATACATGACTTGAGCATATTCGCTGTCATTGCCGGGCCAGAGATCCGAGCGCTATCAAGCAATCCGGAGACGACAAGCAAGAGTGGCCTCGCGGTACCTCGCTGCTGAAGCACCAACGTCCGGTTCATGGTCCATGACATCACTTCCTGCGGATCCGACAGGCGCGAAGTTGTGGCGCGAAGTTGTAAGTTCGGTGCGACAGGCCGCACGAGTGTTCCCTGTGAGCAAGAACCGGTCAGACGCGGAGGGCGAATTTGCGAGCTTTCAAGAGAATTGCGGTGTTTCGCGTCAGGAAGCACGCTGTGCGGCGGATTCTAGGATGTCAAGTGTAAGCGACGTACTTTTCAAAGGAGACGACGATGTTTAGGACTCGCTGGGGACTGGCAGTTGCAATCGTGGGCCTCACTATCTGCTTGCGTGGGACGGGGCAGGTCGAGGCGGGTATCACGTATGTTACGGGGCCAGATCCGTGGGGTAGTACTTCAAACGATTCGGCCATGAATACTGCCTTTGGATCGGGGAATTGGACCAAAGACTCGTTCTCGTCTGCTGTGGGAAATGGACTGTTCACGCCGGGCAACAATAGTTTTATATTTATCGACGGCGGTGATGGCACGGATAGCAACTTTGTGAATTTTCTCGTGGGGAACGTTGCCGCTCTGCAGAATTGGGTCGCGGCTGGAGGTAGTTTGTTGATGACTGCCGCGACCTGGAACTACTCCAGCTTTAACATTGGGTTCAATGCAACGTCCAACGCAGCCTACGACAATGGTCGATACTCAGCATCTGCCACAGACCCTCTTCATCCCTTGTTCGACGCCACGACGGGGACCACTTGGAGCGGCAACTACTTCTCCCACAATGATATTACCGGCCTTGGTCTCACGTCTCTGATCAAGGATGGATTTGGCAGGGATATTCTTGTTGATCGAACATGGGGGGCCGGCTACGTGATGTTGGGCGGGTTGACTACGACCAATTGGCACTCTCCGCCGACGGAGGCCTTCAATTTGCGGGTCAATATGCTTGAATACGCCGCGGCGCGGTCTGCAGGGATCCCGGAACCCATCTCTCTCGCTGTCTGGTCGGGCCTTAGCCTATCCGGAATAGGACTTGCAGCATTGCGGCGCCGGAAGGAACATCAGCGGTTGTCGTTGTAACGATTCGGGGACGACGCCCCTGCCCCACGAAGACAGGAGGCGCGGGCGAGAAGGAGCGATGTTACGGAACGCTTGGTGGCAGTTTGGGCGATTCGTCACCGTGCCACAATGCGGCCAGTCCGCCGACGGCGTCAGCCTGTACCGAAGTCAGCAGGCTGAGCCGTTGGCGCATCATTGACAAATGATGAGACAGAGACCAGATTCGGGGCGAGATGCTCAGCCGTTTGGCGAGCAACAGTTCGCCTCGAGGCAGGCGGCGCTTAGCCGGAACGCCACTTGTGCCTAAGCAGAATGCGACCGCTCGAAGGCGGAAAGCAAAGCAACCGTCGTGCGTTTCGCCGCCATTGCACTGCACCGCAACTCGGCACAAGTCCCACGCATCCTCGCGGTTAATCGAATCGACAGCGAGGCGAATGAAATAGCGGAGCTCACCGGTTTGCATGTGTGACATACTCGCCGAGTCGGTCGAGGCGGTGAAATTCTCCGTTACCGATCTCTGAAAAATCAGCGGTCTTCGACTATGACCCGCGTTTATCTGTGAGCACCCGATTCGGATGTCGCGATGGTCGTAACGTCCACACAGTCAGGCGGCTCACGGTCATCGCCTATCCGCCCAGGCTCGGGCGTTTTAAAGCCCCGCCGTCCGCTATCCGTACCCATTGACCAAAGTCGGCACGCAACCGTTGCAACGCTCACATCATACCGGACAACAGACACGGCGAGCAGTTCGCGGCGGGAATGCCGGCCCGCTGCGAAAGATGCTCGAGCAGCGGACAAGTCGGAGCGAAAGAACAAAGCTACACAATTCGCCGGTTGCTTGTTAGCGAGCGATGCGAAAGAAATCAATGTGATCGGCCAGGCCTGGCAGTTGGTCGTCGATGAATTGCAGCGTCCTGTCTGGCTCTGCCAATGGAAACGGCGATCACACCCTTGCCTGCTGTTTTGCGAGCCACTGGCTGTGCCACGCAAACGAATTCGTCAACTTGTTCTTTCGCTCTGCCTAAGTAATGACGACGCCAGGTTCGGGCTGTCACTACTTCCGCAGTCCAGACCGAACTGGCCGCCCGTCCCGAAGATTGGAACATCGCTCTGCAGGATACGTCAAGCAGATCGCCTTACGCGACGGCGGCGAACCGCACCAACAGCCATGCCGACTACTCCGAAACTGCCCCAGACGGCGAGCGAGATAGGTTCCGGGACTGACGCGACCGCATCGTGGACCGTCACGTCGTCAATTCCGACACTGGTTACATAGTTGCTGGTCGTGATGTTGAAGAACTTGAGATTGGTAAACGAGGCTCCCGGTGTTACCAGTTTCACACTGTCAGGCCCCCAATTCTCTGAGGGCAATCGGTAGGACGCTCCAATGGTCGTTCCGTCGTGGGATGCGTTGAGGAACGTCTGCTCCAACCCCGTTGCGGAAAAGTTCTTTTGGACATTTGAAATTACGACGAGCGAGACGAGGTCAAAGGCGCTACCGTCGATTTTCGATACTCGAATCTCCTTCAGCGGAATACGGCCGAAATGAGCATGAAGCACGTCATTGGTACCTTCGTAGTACGTTCCGACATACTGCGCCGATGTGTTACCGGCGAAATCAAATCGATAGCCATCCTGTTCATAGTAAACTACGTTGCTGAAGTCTTTCCAGTTGTTGGTGACGCCCGTACTTCCTCCTGCCATGTGAGCGGTTCCGCCCGTGAAATTGATGGTCGCGTGCACCTGCCCCGCCGCGATCAGAACTGCCGTGCTGGCCACCGCCAGTTGAATCGTCCGTCGCATCTCAAAGCCCTTTTCTCGTGTTACTCGCAAGGGTTCACTGCAGGGCAGCCTTCGCCCCGGCGAGTTCTGTGACACTCACTGTCAGGATTTTTGTCTTTTGCGCAAAGTGCAGAGACCAACGGGGGCAGGTTATTCACCCGTTGCGGTAGTACCGCTTTGGCTGGCGGTCCTGCCGCCCTGTTAACGCCCGCCAGAAACATGATGAATATGGCCTTCGGTCAGCGTCATGGCTCTGCGCGATCCATCGTTGTGATTTCGCACACTTCAGTAATTTCGTCCGCAAGATACCGTAATATTCGCAGAACGCGCTTGGCAAACAATTCCGGACAACAACGGTTAACACATCACAGGATCCGCTACTTCGCGTTGGTAGAACCTCGCGACCGAGCAGAAATTCGCCCCCTGACACCACTCCGTTATGTTTCTGCCATATTTGGAGTCCACATTGAACGGACGTCTGCAAATCGGGCAGCATCCAGCCCAACCAGATAACTGGCGTGGCGGTGCCGTTCCGGCCGACGGCAGTGACAGCTTGACTTGGCAGGCTCCTATTCGCCGGCAGGCCATTCCACCAAGAGCCAGCACGCAGGAAGAGGAACGCCACCGGCCGAAAGTCGATGGGCGGGCATGATGCGCCAGCAAAGATCGAGAATTCGGGCGAATCGCAATGAGAGACAGTCGGAATCCGGCGCGAGATGCTCACCCCTTCGGGGAGGAACAGTTCGCCTCGAGGTAGCCGGCGCCAAATCGGGAAGCCAGTTGTTCCCAAGCCGAGTGCCACCGCTCGAAGTCGGAAAACACAAAGCAGCCGTTGTGCGTTTCGACGCCACCGCACTGGACCGCAACTCGACACAATTCCCACGCGTCCTCGCGATCCATCGAATCGACTCTGAGGCGGATGAAGTAGCGGCGTCCATCGGTTTGCATCTGCGACATACCCGCCTGGTCGATCGAGGCTGTGGTCATTTCCGTTACCGATCCCTGAAAGAGCGGTGTTACGAGTCTATGACTGGCGTTTCTCTGCAAGCAGCGAGCACCCGATTTGAATATCGCGATTGTCGCAACGTCCGCACAATCACGCGAATCGCGGTTCTCGCTTAGCGTAATCCGTTACCACTTGCGGGTGGCAGACACCCGTAGAGCAGCCGTGGGTCGATAGCGCGGCAAACGGTCTACTCCAGTCTGCGTTTCCGGAACCGCCCTTTCCGCACACGTCGCGATTACTGTGATCACGGACACGCTATTGCCTGATCCGGAAATGGGATGGGCTTTCCTGACATCTGCACGGTCTGCGGAATCCCCTGCCGATCCCGTTTGCCTTCCCCAACCAGGCGATCGATGATGTAAGTAATGCATGCAGCAGCGCCGCTGCAAGGAACGCGCCCGCGGACTGCCCGCCCACGCACACCGGCAGTTCACCTGTTTCCATTCTTCCAGCTGCGACTATGGCAGTGCCTACGACCGGCCTGACGTGCGCACGAGGCATGTCGCATCGAATGAATCGCGAGCCAGTCGGCAAAATCAGCAGGGAGGCTGAGCCGCGCGGTCAGCCATTTTCCAACACCCACCGCACAGCGGACCTGCTGTCAGAACAGTACTCGCATCGGCTACCCGGCGCAAGCGTCAGGATCGATCCACCAACGGCGGATATACGGTAATTGCCAAATAACAATCAGGGCTGCTCGCGGGTGTCCTTTGTTGCCCTGCATCATTGCCGAAGGGAGGGGCGGCCCGATGAGCGAGATCCATTTCTTTCAGGTCGAGCGGCTTGATCACACGCTCGTGGTCACCCCACCTGCAGACTTTTCTGGAATTGATTCTGACGACCTGCGGTTCAGTGAACTCGAAGGAGCTATCAGACAACTGGAATTGCAGCAGGCAAAGCACGTAGTCATCGACTGTCGGCTTCTGCTTCGCTGCAGTTCGTCGGGCATTGCCGAGTTCATCAGACTGGGGAAACGGTCGCGGGCACATCGCGGACGCATGGCGTTGTGCAGTCTATCCCGCTGCATGCGGCAGACCTATGACGTCCTTAACCTGAAGGTGCTGTGGCCGGCGTTTGATTCGCTCGAAGAAGCCTTAAGGTACGTCCAGGAAGCTCCGGACACCGTGGATGGCCCGGCGATGATGGAGTCAAATGCCGAGCGATGTGCCCCTAATTGACCCATGTGCGTCCAGGGTCGTCGAGGATATCGGCAAGGGGGCGTTCGGCAGTCCCAGCGCGTCCCGCCGTTCCACGGCGTGACACCTTTCGATGCGGCCCTCGCGATCTACGCTGAACAGCAAATCCGGCACCGCGCCAAGCACAGCCTTCAGCACCGCATGCGACGCCAACCGAGCGCATCGCGTGGGGAATTCCCCTAAGCAAAACACGGATTAGGGCATAGGTGCGTGCCTGACATTGATCTACATCTGTTCGTGGTGCAAGGAACACCTGGAGACCGCATCTTCGAGTGGCATCGACATGATCATGCGGATGCTGGGTGTGCGCCAGTTGAGTTGCCCTCATTGCCGGCAAGTTTATTACCGTCCGAAATGGCCGTGGACCAGGTAGTCGAGCCTGCTGCGGCGGTGCCGTGCGGGGCGCCGTAACAGCCGATTGAAAGAGTCCCATTTCGCGATGACGTTGGAATGCGGCTCCCATTACGTCCGGCCGCTCTCGGACGGCGAACCGGATCGCAATTGAAGTTTTGCACGGCTGGGTGGCCGATTGCCCGCAAGCTACGAATGCGTCATGAAATCTCTCCCCTGCCCTGCGCAACCTCCGCCGATGCCGGCGATCAGTCCGCTGAAAAGAGTGCTCCGCGTGCCGAATTGGAGATGGCGAGAACTGCGGGGTGTTTCAGCCGGCGTTCGACGGTGATGGCGTAGCACTGAAAATGGATGCCTTCGATCCGTCCGACAGTTTCCACCTGGTACTGGCGACGAATCTCGGCGTCGATCACGGTCGGGCCGACAAACAAGCCCATCCCCGCTTGTCCGAAGGTCTTCATGAGCCCGCTGTCGGCGAACTCGCCAACGATTTTCGGACGCATGCCGAGCGAGTCGAACCACCGTTCCAGGTCTCGCCGCAGAGCCGTGCCCGGTGTGGGCAGGAGCCATGGCGATTCGGCCAGCGACTGCGGAAATCCGCGGCGACAGCGTTTCGCCAGCTGGACTGTTCCGTAGATCGACACATCGCACGAACCCAACGGATGGTTGAAGACCCGGACGCGCGTCTGGGCACTGGCCGGCGCCTCGGAGATGACCACATCCAGATCGAACTGGGCCAGGCGCGCCAGCAGCGAATCCAACTTCCCTTCGTGGCAGACCAATTCGATCGGTTCCTCCCATCGACAGGCAGGCTCCAGAAGTCGATACACGACCAGTTTGGGAAGTACGTCGGCCACACCGACCGTGAAACGCAACGGCCGGCCGGTGGCCCGGCCCTTCATGGCTTCCGCCATTTCGCGGCCGATCGTGAAGATCTCGTCCGCGTACCGGAATAACACCCGCCCCTCCTCCGTCAATTGCAGGCCCCTGCCGACGCGACGAAACAGCTTGCAGCCCAGCGATTTCTCGAACTTGGCCAGCTGGCCGCTGATCGTGGGCTGCGACAACTGCAGCTCTTCGCCCGCGCGCACAACGCTGCCCTCCCGCGCCACAACCCAGAAGTAAAGCAGGTGATGGTAGTTGATCCAGTCCATGTCGCGGCTCTCCGAGACCAGCGGAGCGAGGTGCTTCGTATATCGATTAAATCGATATGTATGATCGACAGATTGTATTTGTCAATATACGACTGCCGCCGTAAAAAGCTGTAGGAGATCAGCATCGCGGCCGGCGAGGACCGACCATCGACTTGGCGACAGGAGCGAAAGTGATGAAATGCCCCAAGTGCAATCAGACCCTGGTGATGTCGGAACGGCAGGGTGTCGAGATCGACTACTGCCCGGAATGCCGCGGAGTCTGGCTCGACCGCGGCGAACTCGACAAGATCGCGGAACGGTCCACCGGCAGGGAGTCGAGCCGGGCCGAGCGCCGCTTCGATGACGACGACTACGGACCAGGGGAGCCATCCCGGGAATCGGGTCCGCGGAAACGGCGGGGCGGATTCCTCAGCGAACTGTTCGACTTCGGAGACTGACCAACCCGATACGAGGAGCCTGAAAATGAAGATGTCTCTCCAGTTCAAGGACCTGCAGGTTGCGGCTGCCGATCGGAAGCGGATCGAGGATCGGATTCGCCTCGCGCTGTCTCGATTTGCGCCGCTCGTTCAAGGAGTGACCGCGACGGTTACCGACGAAAACGGAAACCGCGGCGGCATCGACAAGCGGTGCCGGCTGGTCGTGCGTTTGCGCGCCGGGACGGTGGTTGTCAACGAACAGGCCAGTGCGGTGATGGCCGCGGTGACGCAGGCCGCGGAGCGGACGGCCCGGTCGGTTGCCCGGATTCATCATCGGGCAGTCGATGCACGGCAGGCAACGCCGGGCGCAGGGCGACGACGGCATGGCTCGCGTTCGGCAGGCGATACGCTCGGGGCTCCCGACTCCGCCGAAGCAGCCGTCTCGTGATGCGAGGCGTTCCCGGTGCGCCGCATGCCGTGCAGGCCGCCGCGGCACATTGGGCCGGAACTGCGACACAAGACCTCAACGCGACGGATTCGACAAGGAAACTGATCATGAAATCCGGTTTGTACCTCGGACGCTGGTTCGGGATTGATGTGATCGTACACTGGACGTTTCTGCTGATGGTCGCGCTGCTGATGGCGGCACAGCTGCTGACCGGCGCATCCTGGGCGGCCGTCGCCGGCAGCACCACGCTGTTGATGGCCGTGTTTCTGTGCGTGCTGATGCATGAGTTCGGGCACGCGCTGACGGCGCGGGCGTTCGGGATCCGCACGCAGGATATCACGCTGCTGCCGATCGGCGGTCTTGCGCGGTTGGAACGAATCCCGGAGAATCCGTGGCAGGAGTTCTGGATTGCGGTGGCGGGACCGGCCGTCAACGTGGCCATCGTGGCGCTGCTATGGCCGGCGGCAGCGGTCATGGGCCGCGTTCAGGACCTGTGGCGCGGGGATCTGACGGCCGTCAGTTTTCTGACTCAGTTGATCTCGATCAACGCCACGCTGGTCGCGTTCAATCTGCTGCCCGCTTTCCCGATGGATGGCGGACGCGTGTTGCGCGCCGTGTTGGCGATGTTTATGCCGTATGCGAAAGCGACAAATATCGCTGCGTCTTGCGGCCAGTTCATGGCCGTGCTGTTCGGCATCGTAGGCTTCTTCACGAACTGGATGCTGATGCTGGTGGCCTTCTTCGTCTACTTTGCCGCGCGCGGCGAAGCCCAGCACGTCCAGACTCGTTCGCTGGTCCGGGGAGCGAGGGTGCGGGAAGCGATGGTGCCGCGGTTCCGCGGTCTCGATCCGGGGATGTCGCTGCGGGCCGCGGTCGAGGAGCTGCTGGCCGACCACCAACAGGACTTCCCGGTCGTCGAGCGGGGAAAGGTGATCGGCGTGCTCCACCGCGTCGATCTGTTCGCCGGTCTGGCACAAGGCCGCTGCGACGCCACGGTGCGCGAAGTAATGGCCCGCGACTGCCAGTTCATCGACGAGTCGATGCCTCTGGACCAGGCGTTTGCCGTCATGCAGCAGTCCGGCCGCTCGATGCTGCCCGTGCTGCACGGACACAGCCTCGTGGGCGTGCTGACCTCGGACAACATCGAGGAGTGGCTGATGGTGCGAGCAGCGCTGCGACAGAACGCAGAACGCAACGCGATGGACAAGCCCGGCAAGTACGCGGACTCGCTCACGGCATGATCGCGGGCGAAAAACACGTCCCTCGGCTGTTTCCGCGAGCCGGTGTCGTATGATGGGCGCTCACGATGCGACTGAGTGAAGATGGCCAGAAGACCCGGCACGGCACGCGGCCAGGAGCGTCTGTTATGAACTGTCCCGACTCGGCGTCTTACGAGATCGAAGTTTTCTTCGATGGCGCCTGCCCGCTATGCCGTCGCGAAGTCGAGTTCCTGCGCCGCTTGGATCGTCGGGGAAAGATCCGCTTCACGGACATCAGCTCGCCCGATTTCAAAGCCGTTTCGGTCGGCAAGACGGATGATGCCCTGATGGCTCAGCTCCACGGGCGTCTGCCTGATGGAACGTGGTTGCAGGGAGTGGATGTCTTTCGCCGTCTGTATGCGGCGGTCGGGTTCGGTCCGCTCGTGTTCCTGAGTCGTTTGCCTTTGATCTCGCAATTGTTGACTTGGGGCTACTCCGTGTTTGCCCGGAATCGTCTCCGTCTCACGGGCCGCTGCAACACGACCAGTTGCACCGCGAAACCTGACGGTGCGGCTGCGCATGCTCCGGAGAAAGCCCCGGACTGAACCGTTAACCGTCAGGAAGTCTGTTTTTCGCGCCAGGTCCAGCGACCCATGGAAACGGGCTTCCCTTCCAGTGCGGCAGCACCGATTTGGCTGGCGGTCCGATCTCCGCACCCGACCTTCCCGGCAGCAGCGGCAAACCCGGACGAACCAACAGGTAATGTCCAATCCTAGTGCAGCTCCGCTCCGGTTCGTCGGCGTCAAGCCTGCCGCGGTGAAGCAGGTTATCGACAAATTCGATTTTGCCGTGGACCTTGTCGTTAATTGCGAACACGGAGCGGCAACCCGGCATTGAGACTGCAACGCTGCGGTCAGCCGTTTTCCAACATCCACTGCACGGCGGCGCGGTTCAGTTCGCTGGCTGTCTTTGCACCGAGTTTTTCCTTGATTTTGGTGCGGTGCGATTCGATGGTGTTCACGCTGCGA